>CAKZLS010000313.1 GCA_937127205.1 uncultured Rhodospirillales bacterium | reverse complement strand
GAATGGTACGGCTATTCATCCGCACTGATGACCATGGGCGGCGTGTGGACGGAGGAGGATCTCGACAAGTACCTGGCGGACGCCGATAAATTTGCGCCCGGGACCACCAAAACCATCAAGATCGAGGACCCCGAAGAGCGCAAACAGATCATCGAGTTCCTGAGGTCGCCGGACTCGTAAGCCGAGCGCGCAACTTACAATTCAAAGCGTTTCGACGCGAGACCTTGCCTAGCTTTTCTTGTCGAGCTTGACTTCGCGCATCATGAAGGCGGGAACGTGGTCGCCCATGCCGACGACGGGGGCCTCCGGCTGGCCGCGTTCGCGGCGGGGGGCTCGTCTATTGCCGTCGCCGGAAGCGCCGCTCGATTGTTTGGGCTGCGGGTCGGATATGGCTTTGGGATGCGTCTGCGGCTGTGCCTCCGCTGCCGCCGCCGGTTGATGCCGCGGGGCTTGTTGCGGCTGGCCACGGGACCCATTTCCGGACCGGCCGGTGCGGCGGCCGCGGCGATCGCTGTCGGATTTGCGGCGCCGGGACTTTCCTCCCGACATATCCAGCTCCGCCGTCTCCACATCCGCGACCGTGATGCGCGGTATTTCCTTGCCGATCAGCCGTTCGATACCGGCCACGTATTTGCCATCCTCGGGAGTAGCAATGGTGAGCGCGCGGCCGCTTTTTCCGGCGCGTCCCGTGCGGCCGATGCGATGGATATAGTCTTCGGCGGCGGTGGGCACGTCGAAGTTGAACACGTGGGACATGCCTGCGATGTCGATGCCGCGGGCGGCCACATCACTGCACACCAGCATTCTGATTTCGCCTCGTTTGAACCGCTCCAGCACCTCGGTGCGCGATGACTGGGCCATGTCACCGTGCAGCATGGCCACGTCGTAGCCGTGGCGCAGCAGCGACCGGCAGACCACGCCCACCTCGCGCTTGCGATTGCAGAAGATCAGCGCGTTACCCACGTCCTCGCTTTCGATCAAGTGCCTGAGCCCGTCGCGCTTTTCCTTTTGGGTGGCGCCGCCCTCGCAGATCAGCAGCCCCTGGACCACGGTTTCCGACGGCGTGGATTGAGGGCTGACAGTGATTTCCTTGGGGTTGTGCAGGAACGCGTCGGCCAGTTTGCGGATGGCCGGTGGCATTGTCGCCGAGAAGAACAGCGTTTGACGCATGCGCGAGACGATGGACACGATGCGCTCCACATCGGGGATGAACCCCATGTCGAGCATCCGGTCGGCTTCGTCGATCACCAGGATCTTGGTGTCGGTCAGCAGCAGGTGACCGCGGTCGAAAACATCGAGCAGGCGACCGGGGGTGGCGATCAGCACGTCGGCGCCCCGTTCCAGGACCTTCAACTGCTCGGCCATGGATTCGCCGCCGATGAACAGGGCCTTGGACAGCCGGTGATACTTGCCGTAGGTCTCGAAGTTTTCGGCGACCTGGGTGGCGAGCTCGCGCGTCGGCTCGAGGATCAACGACCGCGGCATGCGCGACTTGGCGCGCCCGGCGGCCAGGATCTCGATCATCGGCAGCGTGAACGAAGCGGTTTTTCCGGTACCGGTTTGGGCGCAACCGAGAATGTCGCGTCCCATCAGCACCATGGGAATGGCCTCTGCTTGTATAGGCGTGGGGTGCTGGTATCCAGCATCTGTAACGGCGCGAAGCACGTCGCCGCTGAGCCCCAAATCAGAAAAATCCATACGGTGGGGACTGTATAACTTCTAAGTAATGGGAAGTGCACGTTAAAATTAGCACCATCAGTTTCGGAGCATAGGTATTTGCACGCAGAAGTCAACACTCCTGCGGCGTCCCTCGATAACCGGCTTCCTTGGCGTTGCCGGGTGTTTCGGATAGGGTGGGCCACCATGTTCGAACAGGACCGCAAAACATGCTTATTTCCAGGAATCAATCATGCCTCCTTGTGGTGGACGTTCAGGCCCGTCTGGCGCCCGCCGTTCACGGCGAACGGGCGTTGATCGACAATGTCCGGCTGCTGCTCCAGGCCGCCCGCAGGCTCGATGTCCCGGTCCTGGTATCCGAGCAATACCCGCGCGGTCTCGGCCCCACGGTGGATGCGGTCGCCGAACATGTGCCGGACGGCGCGGTCATGGAGAAAGTGCATTTTTCATGCCTGAACGATGCCGCGTTCGCCGAGCGGTTCCGCCAAACCGGCCGTAACACGGCGGTGGTGGCCGGGATGGAAGCGCATGTGTGCGTATTACAGACGGCCGAGCAACTGTTGCAGAGTGGCGCCGACGTGTTCGTGGTGGCCGATGCGACATCTTCCCGGACACCGGCCAATCACGCCGCCGCACTGGAACGTATGCGCCACGCGGGTGCGCGGGTGGTCACCAGCGAAATGGTGGTGTTCGAGTGGTTGGAGAAGGCCGGCACGCCCGAGTTCAAAGAACTCAGCGCTTTGGTCAAATAGCGGCCAGGCCGCTCGGCTCTGGAAAAGTTCGGCGGGGGGCTCTTGCCGTTACGCGCGAAATGACCGAAAACACATTGTCTCGAAGACGAAAAGAAGGAGGGGGAGACAAACAATGTCCGGCATCATTTTGCCGTATCGGGGTGTTTATCCGCGGATTGCCGAATCCGCTTACATCGCGCCGACGGCCACCATCATCGGCGATGTGGAAATCGGCGAGGGCAGCAACATCTGGTTTGGCTGCGTTCTTCGCGGCGACGTCAACGAGATCCGCGTCGGCGCCGGCACCAACATCCAGGACGGCACCGTCGTTCATGTGTCGCGCGAGAAATTCGGTACCTACATCGGCGATGATATCACCATCGGCCACATGGCCTTGATCCACGCCTGCACCCTGAAGGACCGCTGCTTCATCGGTATGCAGGCGACGGTGATGGACGGTTGCGTGGTGGACAGCGGGGCGATGGTGGCGGCCGGGGCGCTGATCACACCGGGCAAACATGTGCCGCCGGGCGAACTGTGGGCCGGAACGCCGGCCAAACGGGTGCGCGATCTCGCGGAGGCCGAAAGCACCGGCATTGCCGCCACCGCGCCGCATTACGTGCGGCTGGGTCATGAATACAAGGAGGCCAACGATGGCTGAGGCAACCGTGAAATCCACATCGACAACCCAACCGACAACGCCGCCGGCCAGTGATAATCCGCTGCTGGTCGAGGTTCTCGAAGGCCGGCGCAAGAGCGTGGCGCGGATGATGTCGCTGGCGGAATCCACCGGCGAGGCCAACCGCGCGCTGATGGCGGAGATGCACCGCCACGCCGGGCGCGCCCACGTGGTGGGGCTCACGGGGGTTCCGGGCAGCGGCAAGTCCACCATGGCCCGGGCGCTGACCCAAAAGATCCGCGAGTCGGGGCGTACCGTCGGCATCGTCGCCATCGACCCGTCGAGCCCGTTTTCCGGCGGCGCCATCCTCGGCGACCGCATCCGCATGGCCGACATCACCGGCGATCCAGGCGTGTTCATCCGCTCCATGGCGACGCGGGGCGAACTGGGCGGCCTGGCGCGGGCCACGCTTGACGTCGCCGATATCATGGATGCCGCGGGCTACGACGTGGTGATCATCGAGACCGTCGGCGTCGGCCAGGACGAGGTGGACGTGGTTCAAGCGGCGCACACGGTGATCGTGGTTTCCGCCCCCGGTCTCGGCGACGAGGTCCAGGCCATCAAGGCCGGCGTGCTGGAGATCGCCGACATCCACGTGGTCAGCAAGTCGGACCGTCCCGACGCCCGCCAGACGGCGATCAATCTGCGCTCCATGCTCAAGCTCGGCTCCATCGGCAGCGGGCTTTCGACCTGGGAAGTCCCGGTGGTCAGCACCAGCGCCCAGAACAGCGAGGGCATCGACAAGCTGGTGGAGACCATCGACACCCACGGCCGGCACCTTACGGACACCGGCGAGATCGAGGGCCGCCGCCGCAAGATCCTGGAAATGCGCATCGTCAAGGCCGCCGAAGACATCGTCCGCGAGCGCATTCTCCACAAGGGCAGGGACAAACTCGAGCGCCTCATCGACCGCTCGCTCGCCCAGCAGATCGATCCCTACAACGCCGCTGCGGTCCTGCTGGACGACAGCTAATCGCGGGTAAGTCCGCGTCATTGCAAACACAATGAAGGCGTGCGAAGCGGGCGAGTATTTCAGGGGGCACGCCGGAATGCCGAGTCACTCCGCTACCCTTAGAGACGACGTAGCGCGGCTACCCGGGGGGGGTGTAAAGCAAAAAGTCGATATCAACCCCATGCACAGTAGATTTTCGCTCCTTTTCCCCCCTTATGGCCCTCCTACCCCGCCCTTCTCAGAACCTGTCCGGTGATTTAAACTGGTGTTCCGATGCTGGGGG
>CAKZLS010000312.1 GCA_937127205.1 uncultured Rhodospirillales bacterium | reverse complement strand
AGCTTCTGGCCTGCAAGGACGAATACGAGGTCGCCCGGCTCTACAGCGACGGCCGCTTCGAGCGGATGCTCGCCGGCCAGTTCGAGGATGGTGGATCATTGCGGTTCCACTTGGCACCGCCGCTGTTCGCCAAGCGCGACCCGGTGACCGGGCATCTCCGCAAGAAGACCTACGGCCCATGGGTGATGACGGTCTTCCGGTTGCTCTCACGGTGGAAACGGCTGCGCGGCACCCGATGGGACATTTTCGGCTATACCGATGAACGCCGCATGGAACGCCGCCTGATCGGCGAATACGAGGTGACGGTCGCGGACCTTTTATCGATCCTGAACAGCGACAACTATCGCCTGGCTTGCGAGATCGCGTCGCTGCCGCAAACTATGCGCGGCTTCGGCCACATCAAGGCCGCGAATGTCAGGACGGCAAAGAAGCGCGAAGCCGAACTTCTTGAGACCTTCCGCGCCCCAGCCACCGCCCACGCAGCGGAGTGATAGAAGGGAGGGCCCGAAACAGGCCTGAGCGAAACAGACCTGAGATTGTGCATTAAGAGGCGCAATCGGATGGTCCGCGGAATGCTTTTACGGCTATACTTAAGACTGCTTTCGTCGGAAACGTTGGGTGTTGCCCATGCGCAAAACATTGAAAATCCTCCACACGCTGGCCTCGTGCGGGCTGATCGGCGGCCTCGCCTGTTATATGATCATGCTGGTCATGGCCCCGCAGGAGACGCCGGCCGCCTACGCGGATTTGCGGCAAATCATCGCGGCCATCAGCAACTACGTGCTGCTCCCGTCCCTAGCCGTCGCACTCGTTTCGGGCTTGTTCTCCATGGCTGTGCATCGACCTTTCCAGAACAAGCGGTGGGCATGGATCAAGGCGGCGATGGGCCTTCTCATGTTTAAGGGCGTTCTGGCAATCATCGGCGCGAATGCCGATCACGCAGCCACCCTGTCCCGGAGGATCGCAAACGGAGAGCCCGCAGGAGAGTTGCTCGACGTAGCGCTTGCCAACGAGTGGTTGACCCTTGGCGTAATCATGGCGCTGTCGGTTGCCAATGTGGTGTTGGGGGTCTGGCGCCCAAGACTCCAGCGAAGACCGCCACGTCTCGCGCGCCGCGCGCCCGAGGTCGTCCCTGAGGCGGACTCCGCCCCCGCCGAAAGCGAGCGCACCCGACCGGCTGCCTAGAGGAGGTTCGGCGCGAGCGATCGGCCGGAAACCGATATTGTGATCAGGTTTTCTTGCGGAGAATCATCGTGAATACGCCGTCGGCTTCGCGGCTTTCAAGCAGCTGATGGCCGGTGGTTTCACAGAAGGCCACGAAATCCTGAGGTGCGGCCGGGTCGGTGGCGAGGACTTTCAGAATATCGCCCGCCGACCGTGACTTCATCACCTTGTTGGCGCGCAACACCGGCAGCGGGCATTTCAGCCCCCGGACGTCGAGGATGGTGCTAGAGCTCGTGCCGTTGCGGTCGGCGTTGGAGTCCGTGTCGTTACCGGTCATCACCGTGCCTTGTAGTTTTTACCAAGAGACAACTTTCGTATAGCAAAGCGTCTCGCCAAAGGTTATTTTAACAGGTTGAAATGCCCGCGTAAGGGCAAGGTCCGGGTTTTGGCCTGAGTACGATATCAGGCCATACAGACCACTACGCCATATAACAAGCCCCTATTTGGGAGGCGGGGTTCGAGGGGAAGACCGGTTGCATACATTGGAACTGGAAGCGCTGGAAACAAGCGCACGCCGGGCAAGCGTCCTATTGAAAGCCATGGCCAATCCTCACCGGCTGATGATTCTCTGTCTGCTGGCGAAAGATGAGAGGTGCGTGGGCGAGATCGAGACGGCGGTGGGACTAAGCCAATCTGCGTTGTCTCAGCATCTTGGCCGGCTGCGCCGCGAGCACCTGGTCAAAACCAGACGCGACGGACAAACCATTTACTATTCGCTATCGGGCCACGAAGCGGCCAGCATCATCGGGACATTGTACGCGCTCTATTGCGCCGACGCGGAAACCGAAACCGCCTGAAAACAGACTGGCCAACCGGGTAGAATTCCGCATAGCCTTAACCATTCATCACAGAGCCGAGGGCCCGAACCAAAAGGCCCGAATCAAAAGGAAGGAGGAACGATGCTGTTCCGCCAACTGTTCGACGCCGCGTCGTGCACCTATACGTATCTGTTGGCCGGCGACACAGGCGGCGAGGCGCTGCTTATCGATCCGGTGGCCGACCGGGTTGATGGCTACCTTCAACTGCTCGACGAACTGGGTCTTCGGCTGGTCAAGGCCATCGACACCCACGTTCACGCGGATCATGTTACCGCCCTCGGACGGCTCCGCGACAGGACCCGCTGCATCACCGTCATGGGCCGGCGCAGCCAGGTTGACGTGGTGTCCATGCGGGTAGACGAGGGCGATCACGTGGACATCGACGGCGTCCAGCTATCGGTGCTCTACACCCCTGGACATACGGACGATTCGTACAGTTTCGTCATGGCCGACCGGGTGTTCACCGGCGATACCCTGTTGATCCGCGGTACGGGCCGCACCGATTTCCAAAATGGTAACGCCGTTGCCGCATATCACTCGCTTTTCGGCAAGTTGCTCACCCTTCCCGACACCACTTTGGTGTATCCCGGTCACGATTATAACGGCAACACGGTCAGCACCATCGGCGAGGAGCGCGCCCACAATCCGCGCCTGCAGGTATCTTCGGACGAGGAATATGCCCGCCTGATGGGCGACCTGCATTTGCCCGATCCGAAGATGATGGACGTGGCGGTACCCGCCAATCTCCACATCGGTCTGCCGCAGAATCCACCCGATCAGGCTGAATTCACCATCGACGCCGCGGCCGCCATCGCCTTGCTCGGCACCCCCGGGATCGTGTTCGTGGACCTCCGCGAAACCGAGGAGCGCCAACGCGACGGCACCATTCCGTCCGCCATCCACCTGCCCTATCCGCGGCTCGCCGAG
>CAKZLS010000311.1 GCA_937127205.1 uncultured Rhodospirillales bacterium | reverse complement strand
CATCCTCAAATTCCTGCCGAAATAATCCAAACTCGTAATTGATCCCGTAGCCGATGGCCGGGAGCTTCAAGGTGGCCATGGAATCCAGGAAACAGGCCGCAAGGCGGCCCAGACCACCGTTACCAAGCGCGGCATCCTCCTCCACGTCGCGTAACACATCCCAATCCAGGCCAAGACGCTGCATGGCTTCGCGGCACGTGTCCTCGAACATGAGGTTGATCACGTTATTACCCATCGCCCTTCCGATCAGGAACTCCAGTGACAGATAATGGACGCGCTTGACGTTCTGTTGGTGGTAAGCCTGTTGTGTGCTGCGCCAGCGGCCGATGAGGCGGTCGCGGACGGCAAGCGCCAATGCTTGATAGCGATCCTGTATGGTGCCCGAGAATTCGTCTCTCGCCAGGGTATATTTCAGGTGAAAGTTGAAGCTTCGGATCAGGCTGTCCACGTCCATGCCTTCTACGGCGCGGAAGGCCATGTTCTGCGGTTCTGTATCCGCGACTGTTTTTGAAGTTTTTTGACGCGCCATCTTTTTCGCTCTCCCCGATCTAATTCGTCCCGACCGCCGGTTTTAGGTTGTTGTCCCTTGTCCGAACCGGCTTGCTGACTAAAGCGTCATGACTGACAGCCAAAATCCTCATGATCGAATGGGCTGTTGATAACCGAACGGGCCCTTAAATACGGGCAAAGGTGTGCCTGTTAAAGAGAGAAAGCGGCCACGCCGGAACTTTTCACGGCCGGTGACGCCATTCGCCGGAACCGTTCGCGGCGTATGAGCAGGAAATCCCTGTCATCCCACGCAACCGTCGGCATTGAGTTTTGAGCAGGGTTCATTCTTGGCCCCGATAACGGGGGCTATTCGATTGATCAAGTCAGTGGCGCCATTCTCGTGCGACCGACTTCACAGCAAAGCGATTACCGGATACAAGAATTCGAGGTCCCGTGGGGGGGCTTGGTCGCAGGTTTGTGAAATTCTGGCGGTGTTGTTTTTCGATACCGGTTCGATGTATTCCACCGTCCAATAGCTCAAAATTTTCACGCTGAAAGGCGAACGGAGGCGATCCGACTGAGGACATGGTGGGCCCTCTAGAATTGAGCTTGGATGCCACTGCTGCCTTGGGAACCTTCTCATACGTCCAGTTCGTCGAGTGAGATCGGGTAAAAATGGCATTGCGATGATTGCTTCAATACGGCAGCGAGACTGGGACGACGTGCAATGGCCAGTTCGCTACTAAAGCTGGGTTTACCAGCCGATTTGAGAAAAAGGAAAATGTGGACATGAGTGCCAAAGGGAAGTCCGATTTACAGAAAAACACCGATCCCTCGGTCGGCACGACATCTCGCCCCAAGGCTCAGCAGAACCGGGATGACACGGCGAAGACCGCACCGGCACCCGGGCCGGCGGCCGGATCTTCGGCAGCCTCATCCGCGTCGAAGGTTACCTCGCCGGCAAAACCTGTTTCCGCCAAGTCCGCAACGCGTGCTGCCACAAAATCCAAGCCGGCAGCCGGCAGTGCGAAGGCCGGCGGATCAGCCGATAGGACGCACGACAAAAAGAATGCCAAGGCGACAGAGTCCAAAAAGAAGACGTCCCCGCCCACCTCCGATGCATCGCCTCGAGCAAAACAGGCATCGGCGCCACGTTCAAAAACCGCCAGCACACGAGGTAAGAGCACTCAGCCGAAGCCGGCGGCGGCCGGCGAAAAGGTGGTTCCGACATCCTCGACCGCTGCCGTCGCGCCGAAACCAAAAGCGGAGCCGCAGCCGCTCCCGCCACTTGCGGATGATGGTGAAATATCTGCCGTACTGACCGCCGACCATCGCGATCCGTTTGGGTTCCTCGGTATGCACGAACTCGTCCCCGGTGGACCTCTTGTCGTTCGCGCATTCATCCCACAGGCCGACGGTGTATCGGTCGTTCATGGGGGCTCGGGAAAAGTGGTCGCCAGGCTTTCGAAAATCCATCTCGACGGTCTGTTCGCAGGCGTCATCGAGGGCTCCAAGAAACGATTTTCCTACCGGCTGCTTGTCGAGTCGGAAAGCGGGAGGGCCGAGATGGAGGATCCCTATCGGTTCCCGCCAATTCTGGACGACAGGGACGTGCAACTGCTGGCCGAAGGAGATCATCTGCAAAGTTATCATCGACTTGGCGCGCATACCGCGTCGATGGACGGAGTGACGGGTGTGTCTTTCGCCGTGTGGGCGCCGAACGCGGGTCGGGTTTCCGTTGTTGGGGACTTCAATGATTGGGATGGTCGCCGCCATGGAATGAGACTGCGCCACGACTGCGGGGTCTGGGAGTTGTTTGTTCCCGGTGCCCATGCGGGGCAGCTCTACAAATACGAGATCAAGTCCGGCACAGGGGCAAAGCTGGCCGATAAAGGCGATCCTTATGCCTTCATGTCGGAACGCTCGCCGGGTACGGCTTCAGTCGTTTCCGATTTGACCTCCTACAAATGGCGCGACAGCAAATGGATGAAGGCGCGAGCCTCTCGGAACACGCGCGAAGCACCCGTCGCCATCTATGAAGTTCATTTGGGCTCGTGGCGGCGCAACCCCGAGGAAGATCACCGCTGGCTCAATTACAAAGAGCTGGCCGACGTCCTTGTAGACTACGTCAAGGAGATGGGGTTCACCCACATTGAACTACTGCCTGTGAGCGAGTTTGATTTCGAAGGCTCACTCGGTTACCAGCCGTATGCTCCGTTCGCGCCCACCAGCCGGTGGGGAACACCCGACGAATTCCGGGAGTTCGTTGATCGCTGTCATCAGGCGGAAATCGGAGTTATCGCGGACTGGGTACCCATCCACTTTTCCGATGCTCCGCATGGGCTCAGCAACTTCGACGGAACTCCGTTGTACGAGCACCCGGATCCTCGGCAGCGGCGGCATCCGGGCTGGAACACCCTGACCTATGACTACGGCCGCCGAGAAGTGGCCAACTACCTGCTCAGCAATGCTCTGTTCTGGTTGGAACAGTATCACTTGGATGGATTGCGTCTGAACACCTTGGCGGCGATGCTGTATCTTGACTTCGGCCGCGCCCGGGGTGAGTGGACTCCAAATCGTGACGGCGGACATGAAAACCTCGAAGCCGTCGACTTTCTCAAGCGCCTGAACAACGTGCTGAGCGACAATTTTCCCGGCGCCTTTACCGTTGCCGAAGAAAACTCCGGTTGGGCCAAGGTGTCTCACCCTATTGTTTCCGGCGGGTTGGGTTTCGGGTTCAAATGGAACGACGGCTGGGTACGGGAGACCCTTCGGTACATGTCACGGAATCCCGTACACAGAAAGTACTACCACGACGAATTGACTCATCGGCCGGTGTCCGCCTTTGAAGAGAATTTCGTCTTGCCGCTTTCCCACGAGGAGGTTGGCTATGGGAGAGGGTCGCTATTGCGAAAGATGCCGGGAGACCGTTGGCAGCGCTTCGCCAACCTCCGCCTCTATTACACGTTCATGTACACCATGCCCGGCAAAAAACTTCTGTTCATGGGTGACGAATTCGCCCAGGAACGGGAGTGGAATTCGGAGATCAGCCTGGATTGGCATCTGCTGGATGATCCGACGCATGCGGGCGTCCGGCACCTCACGTGCGATCTCAACGCGGTCTACCGCTCTTGTCCCGCTCTCTACGAACGCGACTGCGAGGAGGGCGGCTTTTCGTGGATCGACGACAACGATACAGAACAGAGCATCATATCGTACCTCCGCCATGGCAAGAAGGAGGACGAACTCGTGGCGGTGGTGTGCAATTTCACGCCTGTCGTGCGGAAGGGCTACCGCATCGGTGTTCCGGAGAATGGGTTCTACGAAGAGGTTCTCAACAGCGACGCGGAAAAATATGGCGGCGGCAACGTGGGCAGCCTCGGCGGGGTTGCCGCGGAAGAGCAGCCCATGCATGGCCGACCCTATTCGGTCAGCATCAATGTCCCGCCGTTCGCGGCGGTGGTTCTGCGTCACAAAGCGGCCGCGCCCAAACGTAACGAAAAATGACCACAAGCGTTTCCCTTTGTTCGGCAGCCTTCACTGGTGCGGTGACCGCACGAAAATTGGGAATAGCGGATTTGTCAGAATCCGTTACACTTCCCTTCTTGATTGTGATTGGGCACGACGCTCGGCGGAAATTCTTTTGCCCACTCACCGACCGGCCGATAGAGCGGGCGTAAACGAAACGACGATGTGGCGAGGGAGAGCAAGGCGTGCACGAGTTGGCGCTCTGCGAGAGCGTACTCAGCATTTTGCAAGGACAAGCGAAGACACAGCAATTCGATCGGGTGAAAACCGTTTGGTTGCAGGTGGGTGCTCTGTCCTGTGCCGCGCCGGACGCGCTTGATTTCTGTTTCAGGGCAGTCACCGCGGGAACCCTCGCCGACGGCGCGCGGCTCGAAGTTATTCGAACTCCCGGTCAGGCGTGGTGCATGAGGTGTGGCGAAACCGTAATGCTCGGTGAGCGCTATGATCCCTGTCCGCAATGCGGCACTTTCGAGGTGCAGGTGACCGGCGGTGACGAGATGCGCATCAAAGAATTGGAGGTGGAGTAATGTGCACGGTATGTGGGTGCGGGCAGGCAACGCAGGAGGGACCAGCGAATTCCCATCGGCACAAGCCTCACGCGCATCACCACCACCATGATGGCCACGGTCACGATCACCACCATGATCATCGGCATGGCGATGGTACAGATACGTTCGACTTCGGATCGGGTCCGGCTGGCGCGCATGTGCCGGGGATGAGCCAAGCGCGCATCGTCCAGGTTGAACAAGATATTCTCGGCGAAAACGACCGGCTCGCAGGTCGCAACCGATCCTATTTTGCCGAGCGTAACGTCCTGGCCTTGAACCTGGTTTCCAGTCCTGGCTCCGGCAAGACCACGCTTCTGGTCCGCAGCATCGAAAGCCTGGCCGAACGGTTTCCGGTCGCGGTGATCGAGGGCGATCAGCAGACCAGCTTCGATGCCGACCGAATCCGCGCGACGGGCGTGCCCGCGGTGCAAATTAACACCGGCAAGGGCTGTCATCTCGACGCGCGCATGGTCGGCGACGCCGCCCATCGCCTCGATCCCCAGGAAGGTTCGGTTCTGTTTATCGAGAACGTCGGCAACCTCGTCTGTCCCGCCGCATTTGATCTTGGCGAGGCGCGAAGGGTCGTGATGTTGTCGGTCACTGAAGGGGACGATAAGCCTCTCAAGTATCCGGACATGTTCCATGCGGCGGATCTCATGATGATAACCAAGACCGATCTGCTTCCTTATGTTTCCTTCGACATTGAGAAATGCGTCGAATTTGCCCGCCGGATCAATCCGGAGATCGAGGTGATGCGGGTATCCGCGACGAGTGGCGAAGGGCTGGAAACTTGGTTCGAGTGGATCGGCCGGCGCCGGTCGGCGGTGGTTCCGTCCCAGTCATCGGCTTCGGAGGCCCGTGCATAACTCATGGACGTTGCCGCGCTCGATCACACGCAGGACATCATCGACGCGGAGATCGCGTTCTCGCGTCCTTTGCCAACCGTTCTCGGGGTTGGCGCGTTCCTCAAGAACACGGTTTGCCTAATCGAGGGGACCAAAGCTCTAGTTTCCAGCGACATTGGCAATCTGGAAACGGTGGATGCCGTCCATGGCTTCGAGCAATCGGTTGAAGCTTTGCTCGACCATGCCGGTGATACGCCGGGGATCATCGCACACGACCTGCACCCCAACTTTCATAGCTCTCGCTATGCCGAGGCAACGGCGGCCCGGTTGGGAGTGGAGGCATTGCCGGTTCAGCATCACCATGCCCACGTGGCGGCGGTGATGGCCGAGCATGATCACCAAGGACCGGTGCTGGGATTGGCCCTCGACGGGTTCGGTCTCGGCGAAGACGACCAATCGTGGGGCGGGGAGCTGCTGCTGGTCACACAATCGGGTTACCGCAGGCTCGGCCATCTTGGGGAACTAGGCCAGCCGGGCGGGGATAAGGCGGCGCGTGAGCCGTGGCGAATGGGCGCGGCGGCGTTGCATGCATTGGGGCGAAATGACGAGATTGCCGAACGCTATCGGTCCATGGACGGCGCCGGCGTCATCGCCGCGATGCTCGATCGGGACGTCAATTGCCCTCTCACGTCGAGCTGCGGCCGTCTATTCGACGCGGCTTGTGGGCTCCTCGCCGTCAAACCAATCGCACGCTTCGAGGGTGAGGCACCCATGGAGCTGGAGGGGATGGTCTCCCGTCCACGCAGCGATCCCGGAGCGTGGCGGATGGACGGCGGTGTTCTCGACATGACGCCGCTGCTGGGGCGGCTCGTGGATCGCGAACCTGCGGACGGGGCCGATCTGTTTCACGGTACTCTCATCGCGGCCATGACCGAATGGGTGGCATGGGCGGCGGAGGTCACCGGCGTGCGCCAAGTGGCTTTCTGCGGAGGGTGTTTTTTCAACAAGGTGCTGATGTCGGGCTTGACGGCAAGCTTGACCGCGCGGAATGTCGACGTGCTGGCGCCCGTGAGACTGAGTCCCGGCGACCCCGCGATCAGTGTGGGTCAGGCTTGGGTCGCGGCTTTGGCAAAAGGATAATCGGCGATGTGTCTTGCGATACCCGCGTGCGTGACCGAACTGCTCGAGCACGACATGGCCAAGGTGGAAGTGGGCGGTATCGTCAAAACCGTGAGCCTTTGCCTGGTGGATGATATTGCCGTCGGCGACTACGTCATCCTCCACGTGGGGTTTGCGCTGTCCAAGCTGGAACCGGAGGAGGCGCGGGAGACATTGGCCCTGTTTGCGGAAGCCGGTGTGCTTGAAGATGTGACCGAGGAGCTGGCCGAGGATTCCGCGCAATGACGGTGCGCTTCGTTGACGAATTCCGGGATCGGGACCTCGCCCGCAATCTGGCGTCGGCCATTGCCGGCGCTGCGCGGGCCGGGCGCTCCTACAACGTGATGGAATTCTGCGGCGGCCATACCCACGCCATCTTCCGCTACGGGGTCCAGGATCTCTTGCCGGATAACGTACACATGATCCATGGCCCCGGTTGTCCGGTGTGTGTTCTGCCCATCGGTCGCATCGATCAGGCCGTCCAGTTGGCCCGG
>CAKZLS010000310.1 GCA_937127205.1 uncultured Rhodospirillales bacterium | reverse complement strand
GTGCGTAATCAGGAAAATTTATGGGAAATGGCGCGCCCGTTCGAACAAAGTTCGAACTGCTTTTCGCATGATAGTGCGACCATTCCTGAAGCAATGGCGCGCCCGGGAAGACTCGAACTCCCAACCTCCTGATCCGTAGTCAGACGCTCTATCCAATTGAGCTACGGGCGCTTTACACCGGTCAGTAGGCTGCTGACGATTCGCTGCTGTGACCGGAAAGTCGGGACACTAGCGTAGAGGCGAGGGGAGGGCAAGAGCATCTGTTTCCCCAGCGGCATCGTCGCAACCATAAGATCCAAAAGGATTCTTGTTCTGTTAATATCTCCAGTCTAGTATCTAGCCCATCTAACGCGAGATGTTTATTTACAGATCCCGAAATAGTTGTCAGCTTTGAGGCGCTAGATCCCAATAATCAAAGGTAAGTTTGATATATGGCTGTGTTGAGGTTGCAGGCGGTCACGGTGGCGGCCGTATCCCTACTTTCAGGTTGCGCGCTGTGGCCTTCGGAACCCGGACAGATGGGTGACACCGCTCCGGCTGCGGGCAGCCCGTATTATTCCACCGCGTCCGCGGGAGGCGGTACCCAGCCTCCGATACTGGGCACGTCCAGTTTCGAGCCGCCGGGTGTGACGATGGGTGGCCCAACGGGGACGTTCGTCGGGAAGCAAGTACAGGATATGCAAGAGGAGCTGCAACGTTTGCAGACCTCTGTCACCGAGCACAATGATCAGCTCCAGCAGGTGCGCAGAAAGATCATCGAAGACTCGCAGCGCTATCACGGCACCGTCGCCGCCATCAACACGCGTCTACAGGTCGGCACAACGCCGGGAAATCCCATCCTGGTCCAACAATTCAACGCCGCCAAGTCGGACCTCGACCGGCTCTCGGCCGATATCGGCGAATTGAATCAGCTCGGCACCGCGGTCACCGGGGACTCGACCATGTCGTCATTCCTCGGAGAGTCGGTGCGCGCCACCTTTCAGGTCTCGGGCGCGGTCGACGAAGACCATCGCAATTTGGCCATCCTGCAGGACGAGGTCGATCAGACCGCAATCATCGTCGATCGCCTGCTCAGCGAGTTGAGCGAGGATATCCGCCGTCAGACCGAATATGTTTCGACGGAGCGGAGCAACCTGAACCTCCTCGCTTCCGGCATCCGTAGCGGCCAGATCTATGGCGCCAGCCTGATCAATCAGGCGATCTTCTCCTCCACCGCGGGCAGTGGTCCCGCTCTCGGCGGTGCGCTGCCCTCAGCTGATATCAGGGACCGGCGGCCGTTGGTGGTGATCCGCTTCGATCGTCCCGATGTTCCCTACGAGCAAGCCGTCTACAACGCCGTCAGCAAAGTGCTCGACCGGCGTCCCGATGCCAACATCGACCTGGTAGCCGTGGCGCCTTCCCGTGGCGGCGCGGCGCGGGTTTCGCTCGAATCGACCAAAGTCCGCCGCCAGGCGGAGAATGTGATGCGCTCGCTGGTGGACATGGGCCTGCCGCCAAGCCGGATTGCCATGCTTGCCAGCACAAGCCCGAACGCGACGACAAACGAAGTACACTTGTACGTCCGCTAACACCCGATCGCACGTGATCGTGGTCACGGCAATCGGTAAATGAGGAAGATCGGCGTCTACAAGCCGATCGCTTCGAACGGGGGAGGATGTGTCGATGAAAGACATGACGTCGGCTGCGCGGATTCACGTTACCTCTTGGCATGAGATGCACCGGGAGGCCACTGACCTTGCCCACCGGGTTGCGGAATACGGACCCTGGCAGGGAATGGTTGCTGTAAGCCGAGGCGGCCTCGTTCCGGCGGCCATCGTCGCCCGCGTCCTCGACATCCACCTGATCGCGACCGTTTGCATCTCTAGCCGCGACGGTGAAAGCAAAGGGCGACCGGACGTCATCAAGCCACCCCCGGCGACTGCCGGCACGGGGGCGGGGTGGCTGCTGGTGGATGACGTCGCCGACAGCGGCGCCACCGCGGCGGAAGCCAGACGAATGCTCCCCGATGCCCACTACGCATCCCTGTATGTAAAGCCGGCGGGGCAGCCGTTCGTGAATACCTTCCTCCGACAGGTGGAGCAGGACGTCTGGATCGATTTCCCGTGGGACCGGGATCCCGCCAAAATTTAACCGCGTTGTCGGTTCTTCAAGCGACGGCGACGTTGTCGATCAGGCGGGCGCGGCCAAGTTTCGCTGCGGCGAGGACGCGGCCGGGGCGGGTGCGGTCGGCCCAGGGTTCCAGGCTTTGCGCGTCGCGGACGGTGAGGTAATCCACCTTGGAAAACCCAGCGTCCAGCAGCTCATTGATCGCTTTCTTTTCCTCCGTCTCCGGGTCGGCGCCGGCGGAAACCTTTTCAGCGATGGTCGATAGGCACCGATACAACGTCGGTGCGGCCCGGCGCTCGTCCGCGGTCAGGTAGGCGTTGCGCGACGACAGCGCTAATCCATCGGCTTCGCGCACCGTTGGAACCCCTTCGATTTCCACCGGAATGTCGAGGTCGCGCGCCATGCGTTTGATCACCTGAAGTTGCTGGTAGTCCTTTTCGCCGAACAGCGCGACGTCGGGCAAGGCTTGGATCAACAGCTTGGCGACGATGGTGGCCACACCGGTGAAGAAGTCAGGGCGAAACGCGCCCTCGAGCGGATCGCTGATACCGGGAACGTGGACACGGGTGACGGAATCGGGCGGGTACATCTCTTCCACCGACGGCGCGAACAAAAGGTGCGCCCCTTCGGCCGCCAGCATGGCCGCATCGGTTTCCTCGGTGCGCGGATAGACCGCCAGATCTTCGTTGGGACCGAACTGGGCAGGATTGACGAACAGGGTCACGCAGGTACGGCTGGTCAGGTCCAGGGAGCGGCGGACAAGCGTCAAGTGGCCCTCGTGCAGAGCGCCCATGGTCGGAACGAGTCCGACGCGCTCGCGGCACGACCTCCAGTCACGGACACTCGCGCGTAGATCCTCGATCGTACGAACGACGGCGATTTCCTGATCGGCTGGCATGTTGGGAGGTGCCCGGTTGTCCGCTCAAACAGCCTTTTTCGTCGCTGTCGGCTTCGTTTCTGTGGGTTTGACGCCGAAGCAATGCTCCATTGCCGGGAACCGCCGCGCCCGGACATCCTCCGCGTAAGCCTTGGCCGACTCGGAGATACTCTCGCCCAACTCGGCGTAGCGTTTCACGAACCTCGGTTTGAAGCCGGAGAACAGACCGACGAGGTCTTCGGTGACGAGGATCTGGCCGTCGCATTCGGGAGAGGCGCCGATGCCGATGGTCGGGATCGGAATGGCTTCGGTGATCTCGCGCGCCACGTGCTCCACCGTCCCTTCGATTACGGTAGCGAACGCGCCGGCCTCGGCGACCGCCATGGCGTCCTCAAGAACACCTTCGGCCTCCTTTTCCGCACGTCCGAGGGAGCGGAACCCGCCGGCGGTGTTCACTGATTGCGGCAGCAGCCCAACGTGTCCGAATACCGGTATGCCGCGCTGGACCAGAAACCGGATGGTCTCCGCCATCTCCACGCCGCCCTCGAGCTTGACGCCGGAGCAGCCCACTTCCTTCATCACCCGGGCAGCGTTACGGAAGGCTTCTTGCGGCGATTCTTGGTAGGAGCCAAACGGCATGTCCACGATCACGCAGGCTTTGCGCGACCCGCGCATAACCGCCTGGCCATGCGCAATCATCATATCGAGTGTGACGCCGAGGGTGCTGTCCATGCCATACAGCACCATGCCGAGGGAGTCGCCCACCAGCAGCAGGTCCACGTGCTCGTCCAGCAGGACGGCGGTCAGCGACGTGTAGGCCGTCAGGCAGACAATGGGTTCGCCGCCTTTCTGGTCTCTAATCTGAGGGACGGTGACTTTCTTCCATTTGGCATGAACGCTCACATCGGGTCCTCCCAAGGGATAATCGGCAACTGTACCGTTGTTCGCGGGTGCCATAAAGGACAAACGCGGGTCGCAGAGGAGATATGCGCGTGTTCGATGGCTGCCAATCCGCAAGCCACGGATTGATAGGGTCCACCAACCCTGATACGACTGATGCGATGGGGAAGAGTGTTCCTGGGTGGAGTGCGAGGCCGTGAGCACCTCGGTGGTCGAACAGCAACATCAGGCGGACGAGGAAGCGGGATCCGATAAACCCGCACACCCTGTCGGCATCCTGCCGTCCCAGGAAATTCGCGCGATGATCGGTCGCGCGGAGATTTCAGCGACGGACGCGATCCCCGAGGAACAGATTCAGCCCGCGAGTATCGACCTCCGTTTGGGAAGCGTCGCGTATCGGGTTCGGGCCGGATTCCTGCCGGGACCAGAAACCACCGTTCGGGAGCGGATCGGCGCGTTCGCCATGCATGAGGTGGACCTCACCAAGGGCGCGGTTTTGGAGAAGGGGTGCGTCTACATCGTCCCGCTGATGGAACGGCTGAACCTGCCGGAGCGCGTGTCCGGGACCGCCAATCCGAAAAGCTCCACGGGCCGCCTCGATGTCTTCACGCGGCTGATCACCGATCATGCGGTGATGTTCGACCAGGTGCCGCCGGGCTACGAGGGGCCGCTGTACACCGAGATTTCGCCGAGAACGTTCAGCATCGTCGCGCGACAGGGCGCGCGTCTCAGCCAACTCCGCTTGCAGCATGGCACGTTGTCCGCCAGCGACACGGCCATACGCCAACTTCACGAGGCGACCCCGCTGGTGGACTCCGCGCCCGGAACCGAAAACATCGACCATGGAATCGCAGTGACGGTGGATCTCAAGGGTAACGATCGCGGACTGGTCGGCTACCGAGCGCAGCACTACACGGACCTCATAGACCTCGCCAAGGTGGATCACTACGACCCGAACCATTTCTGGGAACCGGTATACGTGGACAGCCGCGGCACCGTCATTCTCTACCCCGGCGACTTCTACATCCTGGCCTCCAAAGAAGCGGTCACGGTACCGCCGGATCATGCCGCCGAGATGCGGCCCTACGACACTCGCGTGGGCGAGTTCCGGGTTCATTATGCCGGTTTTTTCGATCCGGGATTCGGTTATGCCGCCACCGGGGGGAGCGGATCGAGAGCCGTCCTCGAAATCCGTTCGTTCGAGGTGCCGTTCGTTCTCCGCGATGGACAACTGGTGGCAAGACTGGTTTATGAACCTCTGACCGCCGAACCCGACAAGCTTTACGGCGTCGACATCGGCTCGTCCTACCAGCGCCAGGGCCTGGCCCTCGCCAAGCAATTCAAGCGTCAATAACATTCGCGGGCTTGACAGTTCGACGGTTCAAGCCACTTCACCAAGCGGAACACCCAAGCGAAGGCCCATAGCCGCGTGAGCACTTTCGAGGACAAAGCAAAGAAACCGGGCGATCAGGTGCGGCGTATCGAGCCGCTTCAAGGCGGCCCGCTGGGCAAGGTCCAGCATGTTCTCGAATCCCTCCGCTTTCAGCGGATCATGATCGCCATCATCATCGTCAACGCCATCACCCTTGGCCTCGAAACCAGCCAGACCGCCATGGATCTGGCCGGCGGGTTCTTGATTGCGCTCGATCGGATCATTCTTGGCATATTCGTCGTCGAATTGGCGGCCAAGATCGTCGTCTACCGGACGCGCTTTCACCACGATCCGTGGAATGTCTTCGACTTTATCGTCGTCGGGATTGCACTGCTGCCCACCACTGGGAGTCTCTCGGTGCTCCGAGCGCTCCGCATCCTCAGGGTCCTGCGGCTGATCTCAGCGGTTCCGTCCATGCGCCGGGTGGTCACCGCGCTGCTGCACGCCCTGCCGGGCATGGGCTCCATCGTCGCGCTGCTCAGCCTGGTATTCTACGTATTCTCGGTGATGGCCACCAAGCTGTTCGCGGCCACCTTCCCCGAATGGTTCGGCTCGGGGGGCGCCTCGGCCTATTCGCTGTTCCAGATCATGACCCTGGAAAGCTGGTCCATGGGCATCGTCCGCCCGGTAATGGATGTGTTTCCGCTGGCGTGGGCCTTTTTCCTGCCGTTCATCGTGCTGACGTCGTTTGCGGTGCTGAACCTGTTCATCGGCATCATCGTCGACGCCATGCAAAGCCAGCAGCAGGCCGAGCATCAGGCCGAACGCGACGCCGGGGAAGCCATGGCGCAAAAGGGGCAGGAAGATCGCGCGGAGATCCTGAACGAACTCCGGGCACTTCGCGCCGAGGTCGCGGAATTGAAGAACAGCCGCGGTGGCGCGTGAGCGTCGTCCCCACCCCCCTTTATTCGCTACCCAACAATATTCAACCCATTAGGGTAAATTTAACTAAAATGCGGCTAATAATAGCATGCTCGATCGGACGGCCGGCAGTCATCCGCGAGACATGAACGGGTAAAACGGCGCCGGCCTCCACAATACGGACATAGGGCAAGGGAGCCCGGCCTCGGCACAACGCCGGGTCGTCCACCATGCTGATTGTGAGGCCCGCAATGAAGAGACTGCTGCTTGCATCCGCGCTGTTCGTGGCGCTTTCCGGTCCCGCTTGGGCGGGTTTCGAGGAAGGCGACGAGGCCTACGGCCGTGGCGATTACGGCGCTGCCTTGAACGAATGGAAACCGCTCGCCCAGAAGGGCGATATCCAATCGCAGTACGGCATGGGGCTTTTGTACGTTACTGGGCATGGCGTTAAGCTGAACTACGCAGAGGGGTTGGCGTGGTTCAAGAAGGCCGCCGAACAGGGGAACGCCAAGGCCCAGTTCATGGTCGGGTTGATGTATGCCCGCGGCCGCGGTGTCGAGCCGGATCTGGAAACTGCGGTGGAGTGGTATCGCAAAGCCGCCAAACAGGGGTTCGCCGAAGCGGAGTACAACCTGGGTGTTGCCTTCGATCGGGGTAAGGGCGTGCCGCAGGATCATGCCAAGGCGGTCGAATGGTACAAGCGCGCCGCGGCTCAGGACTATGTCGAGGCACAGTACAATCTGGGTGTGTCCTACGACCTAGGCGAGGGCGTTGCCGAAGACAATGCCAAGGCCGTCGAATGGTACGTCAAGGCGGCCAAAAAGCGTCACGCCAAGGCCCAGTTCAACGCGGGTCTGATGTATCTGGCCGGCGAGGGCGTGAAGAAGAATTACGAGGAGGCCGGAAAGTGGTTCCGCCGTGCCGCCGCCCAGGGCCTCCCGCAAGCCAACGCCATGCTCGCTTACATGCGCAAGGCCGGCCTGGAAGATCAGGAAAAATCCATCTGATGTAGTGCCCTAACTCATCGCGATCGCGTGGCGCCCGGCCCTTGAAAAGGCCGGGCGTTTTCGTGTTCAGGCGGTGCGGCTGACCTCCTTGAAGTGGGCTAAACCACCAGCACCGGATCTTTGGCCCGGCGAATGATCGCCTGTACGTTCCGATAGGAACTGCTGCTCGGATCCTGATCGCAGCCGGTGACGATCAAGCGTTGCTCGCCTTCCGCCAGCTCGATCACGCGGTGCACGAGATCGCCCTGCCGGACGCTGACCCGGCAGCCCAGACCGCGTTGCTGCGCTTCGCGATGCAGCGCGGCGATCAGCCCCGCTGTTTCCGGCCGGTTGATGCCGGCGAGCTGATCCAGATCCAGGTCCGCGGCGTCGTGCTCGCCAATCAGATCGGCGGCCGCTTCGAGCACTTCGTCTTCGACAACGGCGACGATGCGGATGGTCCCGCTGTCGCCGATGATGCGCAGGGCCCAGGCAGCGGCCTGCGGATTTTCCTGCACGTGCACGGACAGCGCCAGCAGCAGGGGTTTCAAACTGTCGGCCGGTTCGTCGCGCGGTTCGCGGATGACCAGCAGCGGGCGTGCCTGGGTCATCAGCTTGTCCAGGTTGACGCCGATGCTGTCGCTGCCGAGTTCGGCGAAGTCTTCCAGGAACGGCGCTGGCACCACCAGCAGATCCGCATCCACGGATTGGGCGAGCTGTAGGATCTGGATGTAGGGCGGTGAGTCGGATGGTTGGCGGGGCGCCATCAGAACGTTAACGTTGGCGTCGGTAAACCGGCTGACCGACGCGTTAAGCACAGCGTCGAGGCTTGCGTCGGGCGCTCCTTTATAGACGCCAGCGATGTGCACGGTGGCCGCCATTCGCCTAGCCAGTTCCACGGCAATACCGATCGCCATCTCGCTCTGATTCGACCCGTCGATCGCGACCAGAATTACGTTCAACTCCGGCAGCGCAAGATCGAATTTCTTTGCGGACAAAGCGGCTTCGAAGTCGTTGATCGCGGTCCTGAGTTCGCGATCTTCGGGTTTCATGCTGTCGGCCATCAAGGCTTCCTCCGGGCCAAGTTCATTGCGGCAAAGCCGGCAACAGATCGAAGACAAGGAACGCGTACATATAGGCCACAACCAGGAAAATCTGCAGGATCGTGACGGTGCCGCCCACTTTCAAGTACTCACCCCAGCCAATGCGAATGCCGCGTTCTTTTTCCAGTGCGTGTAAGGCGATCACCGCCGCGATGGAGCCCACCGGCGTCGGGTTGCCGCCGAGATTACAAGCGGCGATTAGCGTCCACCAGAGGGGCTCGGCTTCCATGCCGCGATCGATCATCGTGTTTACGACGGGGATCATTGTCGCCGCCACCGGAATGTTATCGACGATGCCCGCGGTCACGAACACGAAAGGTGTAATCAGGGCGATGGCCGGCATCATCTGCCCACCGGCCAGATCGTAGATGCCGCCGGCCAGCAGCGTCAGCAATCCGGTCGCCTGCACCGTGCCGATCAGTACGAACAGACCGATAAAGAACAGAATGATCGGCCATTTGACCTTGGCGATGGCTTTCTCCGGGGGAAATCCGGAGAACAACAGCGCCGCGACGCCACCGCAAAAGGCGATGTAGTCCAGGCCGACGTTCAGCGTCTGGGCCAGCGCGAAGCCGATGATCGTCAACACCAGGATGGCCGACGTGCGGTAGAACAGCGAACGATCTTTCACCAATGCCCATTCGTCGAAGCCGGCAACCTTTTCGGCGCGCGCGGCCAGTTGCGCCGGGTCGGCGCCTCCGAGGCTGCGGCGATAGAAGAACTTGATGACAAAAAAGGCGAGCACCGCGGACAGGATGGCCAGAGGCGCCGAGACCATGAGAAACTGCACGTAGGGAATGTTCGCGGACGTCCCGATCATGAGCGTGGGAATGCCCGATGCAAAAGTCATCAGTGCGCCCGAGTTGGCGCCGATGGCCACCGCGACGATATAGGGCCGTGGGTCGTCGTCCAATGCCTTGGTAATGACAAGCACCAGCGACGCCATGATCAGGACGCCCGGAGCGATGGTCAAAAACGTCACGAAACCGACGGTCACCGCCATAATCGCCGGCAGCAGCTTGCGCGGATCACCTTTGGTGAGCTTGACGATGCGCACCGCCATAAAGTGAAACAAGCCGGAATCGGCCGCGATGGCGACGACGATCGACGTGCCGACGATGACACCGATGACGCCAAGATCGTGTTCAATGAATTCGTGAACGCGCAAATAGGGGCGCTCGCCGCCATAAACGCCGAGCACAAGCGCTAAGGCGACGGCGGTGACCGCGCCCAGCACCGCAGCCAACGTCTTATGCAAGCGTTCCGTGGCGATCAAGAAGAAGGTCGCCACCAGCACACCGCCGATCAGAACCATCGGCAAAACGGCGGGAGCGGCCCCGGTTGCGGCTTGGGCGGCGGTAGTGTCTACCATGGAAGGAACGTCTCCCGCCTGACTTAGCGATAGTCCATCTCTATGCCTTCGAAGGCGCCGTGGGCGTGGTCCTCGCAGAAGAAAGCATGATCGGCCTTAAGGCGGTCAGCGGCCTCTTCCGTAAAGCGTACGATGTCCGCGATGAAGAGGTCGCGCGGACTCGCTGCGGCGACAATGGAGGGTTCCATATCGTAGTCGATCTTGCCCAGATCGTCGGACAGCGCGTGCGACTGCGCCAAAGCCGCGCCGCACACGCGGGCATATTGTTTCCAGGTCTTGTAGCTCAAGTCCTCGAGGTCGATGTCGTCGCGGAAGGGCGCCCGCTCGCGGCTCATGAAGCTCTCGCCGTCGATTTTCACGGCGCCGTAGAAGATGTCGCCGTGAGCAAGCTGCACCGCCTGGCCATGCACGATGCGGTCGGCCTTGGCGCCCGCGTGGAAATCCGACGGCGGTGTCAGCCCTTCGAGGGCGGAATGCCGAGCGTGCTTGAACTCGATGATGAGGTCGTCGGTGGCGTCTTTCGACGGTCCCTCGATCAGGACGTAGTACCGCGGCAGTCCGAGCGAAGCGGTGCCCTGCCCATGGCGGACGCAGACATCCTTGACCTTCAATTCGCCCGCGCGGTCCGGGATCTCGAAGCCCTTGGCTTTCGCGAGATCGCCGACCGCCTTCTGGAATTTTTTCACCTCGCCGGAAATGGGTTGGAGCTCATCATCGGCGCGGAAGCCGCGGCCCGACGGCTTCAGGTAGTCATCCCATAACCACTCGCGGCGTTCTTCCCATGCCGCTTCGAACAGGCGCCGTATCACCTTGGGCGAGTTGTCCATCCGATAACTGTCGTTCTTCTCGGTGGCGCGTTCAGCATAGTCCTGCATGGCGTCGAGATAGCCCTTCACAAACTTCACAACGATCTTGCGCCGTCTCTTGCGGTTCATTCCCCCCGCTTCCCGTGCGCCGATCCAAAAGCCGACCGCGCCCCGTTTCAGGTCCCATGTAAAGGGCGCGTATATGGCCTCGTCGAAGTCGTTGACGCCGAAGATCGGCGCACCGTTCTTGTCGGGCATCACGCCAAAATTTTCCGGGTGGACGTCACCCAGGGCCATCACCGTCGGCATGTGCGCGTCCTGGCCCGCCATGTCGCGATAGAAAAGCAGGGCGCTGCCACGGAAGAACTTGAAGAGGTCGCCGGCGATTTTGTCGAACTTCTCCTGTGCGCCGGCGGAGCGTTGTTCAATTCGGGTGGCGTGGTCTTCTCGCAAGGTAGAGCGGATATGCTCCCGCCGGGCTTGCCCTGTAAGCAGTGTGGGAAGGACGACCTGCTCGTTCGAGGCAACGCGGCGGGCCAAGCTGCGGAATCCCTCGACGCGCCCCTCTGCTTTCCTTGACGGCTTGACCACCTCGCTAGTGGACTGTGCCTTCGCCGTTTTTTTCTCGCGTGTTTTGGCCATGACTCATTCCCCGTCAGCTATCACAGAGAAACGCCGGCCGGCTCGGCGTTGTTCCCAAATAATGATCGAGCCATGTGGTTCTGATTCAGCGGCTCTATGCCGAGCAACTGGGTCATTAACGGTCAAACAAGTAGTCAATGTGACGCCCCCATTCGGGCAATGTAGGTGCCGACGAAAGCCGCCAGGATCCCGGACACCACCACCCGGACCACAATCCCCGCAGAGAGCGGTGAAACGGTTGAGGCGGCAGCGGTACCGGGAGCCATCGATGCTATGCCAATACCAAGCACGTTGCATATCAAATGGACAATAAGCGCAATAACCACACCGGCAAGCACGGCGAACCCGAACATCTTTCCAAACTTTTCCCGCCGCGCATGCGGGGCAAGCGCCGCGGGGGATATGTATGCATCAATTTGAACGGGTTGCTCACGCGGAGGATCGACGAGGATCGGTGTCATGGGTAACCCTTTCTCAACACACCAGCCTTTTAAAATTGGTGATGCCCCGCGCCGTCAGCGGCGCAGAATGACCCAAAGCGCGTGGATGATGCCGGGGATATACCCGAGTATCGTCAAGAGGATATTCAGCCAAAACTGCAGACCGATCCCCACTTGCAGAAACACGCCGAGCGGCGGCAGAAGTATGGCGAGAATGATACGAACGATGTCCATAAATTTTTCCTTTCAAGGGGTGTCGGGCGCGGATCTTGGCTCCGCGCCCCGGTTTGATCAGTCTCGCGTTTCCGACACGCTGGCGGTATCCGAGGTTATGTCCTCAGGCCGCCCGAATGCCGCGCCTACGGCCGCCGCCAGAAGACCGAGAAAGGCACCGACCGCCGCCCACCAGGCCGCTGTGGCGAATGCGTCAGCGGCCGCCTTTGCGGTTTCTTCGGCTGTGGCAACGGCTTCATTCACTTCCTGGGCCACCGAATTGTAGGTTTCTCGATAGGTCTCGATCGCGGCGTCGCGTGCTTCGACGTACTCCGCTTGCCAGCGGTCGGTAATCTTGGCGGCCTCTTCGTCCGAAATATCGAAGCGCTGCTGCACTTGGTTCTTCAACTCCGTAAACTGCTGCTCGCCCAGCGGACCGCCTTGTCTGGTCATCCGGTCGACGGCTTGCTGGAATATGGCCTCCGCATCGCCGGGCTTGCGCAGCATGCGGCGGCCGGCATCCACGACGATCTGTCGCGCGTTTTCAAGCTCGCCCTCGTCGATCACTTCATCGGCGATGGCCCGCATTTCTTCGGCAACCTGCTCGGGCGTTACGTCGTCGCCCATGAGCCTCCGCAAATCTTGTTCCATCGATGGCGGAACAAGCGCTTCCAGATTCATTGTCTGCAAATTCTCCATGTCCGGAGTAACCGCGGACACCACGCTGCCGACCGCATCGGCGGCGGTGCCGGCCGCGGACGTCACGGTGCTCCCGGCGGAGGTTGCAGCCTGCCGCGCGCCGCTCAAAAGCGACCCGGTCGCCGACACACCCATCCAAGTCACACCGAACAACACCAGTGCCCAGACCACGACGCCATGCAAGACAGCCGAGGGCACGAAGGACGCTCCGGCCAGCCGTCCGGCGATGGAGCCGCCGGCGAACATGCTCGCAATCGATGTGATGGCGAAGAAGATCCCCGTGCCCCAGCCCGCGCCGGAGGGGTCACCATCGTCCACCATTTCCAATCCAAGCCCCGCGGCAGCCAAGGCAAACATGATTTGCAGCGCGAGCGCGCATGCGGCGCCGGCGAAGATGGCCGCCCATGAGATCCGGTCGTCGTCGACGGTCTCACCAGCCGCCGTCGCGTTGGGGTTTCCTATCGTCAATGCCATATCGTTTTCCGATCGAAAGTTGCCGAGCCTCAAGTCCGGAATGAACATCGAGGTCTCGAGGGCACATGAGGTGATGCCGTTTGGTTCCGTTGCAATCCTTGCACCAGCGGGCACTATCGTTACGGGGTTGAACGCATCCGACCCGGTGTTGGTTCCCGGTGCATTGCTTTTTTTCGAAGGAGCCGAGCCGGTCGCCTGCGTCGATGACTAAGCCGGCGGCCAAGGCTCTTCCGGCGCTTTTTCAGAGGCGCACAGGCCTGACGACTTGAAGCTATCGACAGATGCTTAAGCCGTACGGCGTAGCCTCGTAGCGCGACGAATGGCTTGTGAAACGTATTCGGGGTTGGGGAATCGGCGCACCGCCTTCGCAAGGGGAGTCGATATTGTTCTCGAACGGCTCGTTGGAATATGCGAAAGTTGATTACGACAAATGGGATGGCAACGCACCGATCCATCCGGCGGATTACGCTGACGCCAGTGCTCCCCACTGCGCTGAAGCTTACGCGGATGGCTTGGTCAGCTTCCGACCCCTAAGCTGCCGAGGTTGAGAGCCGTCGAAATAGGCAGAATGTGAACCGTCGCGGACTCTGACCGGCGTGGGTCATCGTTGCTCGCCTAGGTCCGCTGTCGTAGGATTGTGGACTTAACTGGAGCGGAGGTGCTTCGACGCAATGAGCCACAAGCGGGCTCGGGAGGGTCTATGGTAGCCTTCATAAGGAGGCATTCTTGACCACGCTTGCGATTCATCACCAGACGACCTACCGATACCACGCACCGATGACGTTCGGTGCGCACAGGATGATGCTTCGTCCGCGCGAGAGCCGCAATCTGCGTCTCATCGCGCACGCTCTGACGCTGAAACCCGCTGCGACCGTCGCATGGGCGCACGATGTATCCGGCAATGCCGTTGCGACCGCGACGTTTCACGAAAAGTCGGACATGCTCGTCATAGACAGCTTTGCCGAACTCACGCTCGACGTTGAACAGTGGCCCGTCTTCGATATCGCTGCGTCAGCGGCTAACTACCCGTTTCTCTTAACTGAGGACGATATGACGGACCTCGGCGCGTTGCGGCTTCAAGGTTATCTCGACACTTTCGGGCAGCTTCGCGCGTGGGCGCAGGAATTCGTTGCAGGAAACCCGACTGGGACCCTTGCCCTGCTCAAGGATATCTGCGCCGGCGTCGCCGCGCGGATTGTCTATGAAGTTCGCGAAGGAGAGGGCACCCAGTCGCCAGAGCAAACGCTTGCTCGCAATCAGGGTTCATGCCGCGACTTCGCCGTCCTCTTCGTGGATGCCGTACGTAGTCTTGGTTTTGGCGCGCGGATCGTATCGGGATATCTCTACGATCCGGACCGGGGCGCGCTCGGTTCAGCCGGTTCCGGATCGACCCATGCGTGGGCAGAGGTCTATGTGCCCGGCGCGGGCTGGATTACGTTTGATCCAACCAATCGAAGTGTCGGAGGTTTCAATCTCATCCCGGTTGCCGTCGCTCGCCACATTCGGCAGACCATGCCTGTATCCGGCAATTTCGTCGGTGGTCAAGATGCGTTTGAAGGGATGGATGTGCGAGTGGAAGTTGGACTTTCTGGATCGTCACCGCACCCCCACGTTGACACTGAAGCCTGTTGAAGGCCGTGTCGGGTCACGATCCACCTATCCGTTCCGCATGAAATCTTCCGCTATCCATCCAGATGCCGCTATCGGTCAGCGTGCCGCTCCGCTGTCAGCCAAGGCCGCCCCTGGCTAATAAGTATGCTTGAGAAGCCGGGACAGATAACATCCGCTTTCCTGCCTTGAGGCGACGGCTGCGTGAAACTGTCGGTCGGCGGCGATCAGGCCGGTGCCGGTGCGGAAGGATGTCGCAGAAATGGCTTGCCTCACATCCAATTTGCTGTGGATGATTGACAGACAAAAGTAGACCGAAGTGAGGGCTTCAGGGGGTGTAAGATCTACTGTGCATGGGGTTGATATCGACTTTTTCGAAACACCCCCCCCCGGGTACTGAAGTAGCCATAGCTACTCCTTCCGGTCTCGATCCCGTGGCTGGCGGCATTGGGGCGAAACGTCGTCGTCTTCGAACAGGATGCGGTGGGCGGCGCCGTCGAGGTCGTCGAACTGGCCGGACTTGAGCGCCCAGAGGAACGCGGCGAGTCCCAACAATCCGAGAAACAGCGCCAGCGGGATGAGCCACAATAGGACGGTCAAAGCGTCTTTCCCCGGTTCAGTCTCAATGCGTTGACGATCACCACCAGCGACGACGTGGACATGGCGATGGCGGCCACCAGCGGCGTCACGAAGCCGGCCACCGCCAGCGGTATGGTGAGGGCATTGTAGAAGAACGCCAAGGCCAAATTCTGCCGGACCAGCGCGGCGGCGCGCCGGGCGACGCTGAGGGTTTCTTGGACGGGCGATAGCAAGGCGCCTTGGAACACCACATCGGCGGCCGTCTGGCTGACGTCGGCGGCGGTCGACGGCGACATGGAAACATGGGCCGCGGCCAGGGCAGGGGCATCGTTGAGACCGTCGCCGACCATCAGCACCCGGCGGCCGTGGCCCGCCAAATCCTTGAGACGCTGTACCTTCTCGACCGGGCTCCGGCCGGCCCGCCAGTCCTCGATACCGACGGACGCCGCGAGGGCCTGGACCGCGGCCGCCCGGTCGCCGGATACCAGTTCCACGGCGTAACCGCGCGCTTTCAAGCGCTGGATGATGTCGGCCGCGTCGGTGCGGGGTTGGTCGGCGAAGCTGAACCGTTGCGGGGCCATGCCCGGACGCGAGAACCAGAACTCCGCCGTTTCCGTGGTGTCGTCTTCGGCCAGCCCGCAGAACGCCCGGCTGCCGAGCCGGATATCGCCTTGCGGCGACGGCTGCCGCAGGCCAAAACCCGCCACCTCCTCGACCTCCCGCGGCGCGGGCAGGGACAGGCCGGCCGACACCGCCGCCCGCACCAGGGCGCGGGCTAGCGGATGCTTGCTGGCGCCGGCAAGCTGGGCGGCCTGCGCCAGGGTTCCGCGATCGATCTCGGTTTGGTTTGCCAGTTCAGGCCGGCCTTCGGTCAGCGTGCCGGTCTTGTCGAACACCACGGTATCCGCTTCCGCCAACTGTTCGAACGCGGTCCCGGATTTGATCAGGGTTCCTTGCCGCAGCAACCGGCTCGACGCGATCACCTGCACCACGGGCACCGCCAGCGCCAGCGCGCACGGACAGGTGATGATCAGGACAGCGATGGCGTTGAGCAGCGCCTCCTGCCAC
>CAKZLS010000309.1 GCA_937127205.1 uncultured Rhodospirillales bacterium | reverse complement strand
CCTGGCATGGGCGTCCTTCCAACTCGTTGAAAAGACACCGTACGTTTCCGGACGGGCTCTTAGAAAATGTGGCCAGTATGGGAGCACTTGGCTAAGCTCAATGTTCGCGGCCACGCCGCAGACAGTGGGAATGGGGGAGAACACAGAAAGGATCGAGAAATGCGATGGCGAAAGGGACGTCGGAGCAGCAATATCGAGGATCGGCGCAGTGCCGGGGCGTCGGGAGGTTTTGGCCGGGGCTTTCGATTGCCCGGCGGCTTCGGGCGGGGAATGCGATTTCCAGGCAGCCGGCACGGGGGCGGTTTGTCGCGCGGCGTCAGACGCGGTGGCATCGGCGGCGTCGGCCTGATCATTGTCGTCGTGATCTTCATGCTGTTCGGCGGCGATCTCGGCAATTTGTTTGGCGGCGCAATAAGTACCGGCCCAACCTCATCCTACACCCAACGGACGCAACCGATGCAACCGACTTCCCAGGGTGGGGACTTGGCGGACTTCGTATCGGTCATCCTCGCCGATACCGAGGACACATGGCACGCGCTGTTTGGGCGCATGGATCGCACTTACCGGGAACCCACCCTGGTGCTGTTCTCCGGACAGGTCCGCTCGGCATGCGGTTTTGCCACGGCGGCAACCGGACCATTTTACTGTCCCGGCGACCAGAAGGTTTATGTCGACCTGAGCTTTTACCGCGAGCTGCGCGATCGCCTCGGGGCGCCCGGCGACTTCGCTCAGGCGTATGTGATCGCACACGAGATCGGTCATCACGTGCAAAATCTGCTTGGCATCCTTCCCCAGGTTCATGACCTTCGCGGTCGGGTGAGCAGAACGGAGTCGAACCAGCTGTCGGTCATGTTGGAACTGCAGGCCGACTGCTTCGCGGGGGTATGGGCCCATCACGCCGACAAGGCCCGCAACATTCTCGAAGCCGGTGATATCGAGGAGGGGCTGGGCGCGGCCAGTGCCATCGGCGATGACCGTTTGCAGCGTCAGGCCGGAGGCTACGTCACACCCGACTCGTTCACCCATGGGAGTTCCGCGCAGCGCGTACACTGGTTCCGTCAAGGCCTGGAAACCGGGAATTTAAATGCGTGCGACACGTTCAGTAATGCGAGCTTTTAGACCGTTCGTCACAGCAAACCTTGCTAACGGCGTGGACGCCGCCAACATTCCAATAAACGTTGCGGCGAAGTAATCAAAAAATGGTTAAACGCTGCAATGCAGTCTCAGATGGGAGGATAGGATGATCAACGCGGGCAATCTACTTGGGCAGCTTCTCGGCTCGGGAATGAGCAATTCGGGACAAAATCGCATGGGTCACGCGATGGGACCTCAAGGACTGGGGCGACAAGGAAATCCGCTGGCGTCAATATTCGGTGGCGGACAATCCGGCGGCGGCGCTGGTGGCCAAGTGGCGGGCGGCGGCGGCCTCGGAGACATACTTGGTGGACTGATTGGCGGAGCAACCGGCGCCGTCAAGCGCGGCGATCCCATGGCTATCGGCGGGCTTGGAGCATTGGCCGGAGCCGTATTGAGCGGAGGATCCATGCGCGGAGCGGTGCAAGGCGGCGGATTGGCGTTGATTGGAACATTGGCTATGTCGGCGTTGCGCGATTGGGGGAAAGGAGGCGAGGCTCCGTCGAACCCGGACGAACTGGCGCAGCAAGCGCCCCTTGGCGTCCGCCCCCCTCACAATGCTGCCGAGGAGGAGGAATTGCAGCACAATGCGCTCGTGATCCTAAAAGGAATGATCAACGCCGCGAAAGCCGATGGCAACATCGACGAGGACGAGATGCAACGGATTATCGGTCACTTGAACAGAAACGGTGTCACCGACGAGGAGCGCGCATTCCTGGAGAGCGAAATCAATAAGCCGCTGGATTTGCAGGGGCTGATCAGCCAAATCAATAGCCCGGAGCTTGCCGCTCAAGTTTATACCGCATCGCTCCTCGCCATCGACGTAGATACCACCGCCGAAGAGGAATATTTGCGCCAGCTTGCTCAGGGCCTAGGCCTAAGCCCGCAAACGGTTGGCAATATCCATGACTTCCTTGGCGTGAATTAATACCCATCGCCGCCTGGCGAACATGTATCGGACTTTAGCGACCGCGGTTTAGGTTCCACTGTTGGAGAAATGCCGCTGCTTGGCGCTCACCGTCATCCATGATTTTGCCAAGCAGCCCGGGCTTGCGGTCCACTTTCGAGAGGTAGTCCAAACTGCGGGCGATCGGCTCGCTCATCTCTATCTCGTGGATGTCGATGTGCTTGAACCGGGGATCGCTGATGATGCCCGCGTCCACAAATTCGTTCATCTTAAGGATGGACCGCAATTCGAGCCCGAGCGATACGTTGCCCGCCATTTCATTGCGCCTATCCTGGATATCAAGGATGTTTTTCGGTTCATCGGCAACCCGGATCGGATTTATACGGATGATCCAAAGCTCATCCGGGCTCTTCGTCGGGTATCGATCATTGTAAAGGCCGGGAAGATCGTGCACCGGCGGATTCTGGCCAAACAGGCCGTCCCAAAATACGCTGCCGCCAAGACGCACGCCGCGCATGACAGTCGGTATGGCTGCCGAGGCCACGATCGAGTCAGCCGTGATCCCGTCGGCGCGCCAGAACATCGGATCGGCCTGGCTGGTGAACAGCTTGAGCTTACCGGCCAAGACATCGGCCGCGCCGACCAGCAAGGCCGGGTGAAAGCCATCTTGGGTAGCGACCTTCTCGACCTCGTCGAAATCCACGTAGGCGTTCAGTAACGACCTCAGAGCCTCCTGCACATCGAATTCGCGCTTCAGGGCATCGTACCCAGGCATCCACGCAAGCCCGGGAATACTGAGAAACGCGGTCAGGAAATAGGGACTGATTTCTGGGTGAACGGCCACCGCGGGCGAGGACAGCCATCTCCCCGCCCATTGCACGAAATCGTTTCGCGCGCGATCGGCCAGCGGGATTCCGGCCTCCCAAGGATGTGGAGACTGCAGGGTTTCGATGAACTTGTGAAAGGCCGCTTGGTAAGTATTGGCGCTATTCCCGTCCGGCCACCCCGTCGTCCAAAAGTTGTTCAGCAGACGCATGGCTTCACGCTTTCCGTCAACAGCGCCGTCCGGGGTGTCAACGCCGTCCCGCAACAATCCGTACCAGGCAAGCAGCGCGTTAATCGCACCACCCGAGGTGCCGCTGAGAGCCACGATCTCGAACGCGTCGTTCTCCAGATTTTCGTTCAGAATGGCCTGCAGCACGCCGGCCGTAAAAACCGTATGGGTGCCGCCGCCCTGACAGGCGATGGCAATTGACCTCGGCATTGTCTTCTCCCCCACTTCGTCGAGCCGGCCGGACATCTAGCCTCTTTTGTTAGCGCCCGTGCACGATCTTGCGAACTGAAAATAAAGCTCTCGGGCCTTGGCGTATACCGGTCCGGCAGAAAATTCTCGGTCTTCGAAGCGGACGCAAGGCTGAACCTTTGCGTGGTTGCCGGACGCGAAGATTTCGTCGGCGGTGAGCAATTCCGAGTGGGCGATAGGCCGCTCCACGACTTCCACGCCAGCGCCGCGCAACAGGGCGATGACACGCTGCCGGGTAATACCGTTGAGAAACGTACCGTTGGGCGCTGGCGTGTGCACAACGCCGTCTTTCGCAAAAAACAAATTGGTATAGGCGAACTCGGCAACGTTTCCGTCGGGATCGCGCACCACCGCAGTGTTGAAGCCCTTTTGCGCCGCCTCGCGGCCGACCCGGGCGACGTTGGGGTAGAGGCACGACGCCTTGGCCTCGGTCGGCGCCATGTCCTTGGCTGGCCGGCGAAAACTGGAGAGACACGCAGTGAAACCGGTGGGTTCGGGGAGCGGCGCCTCGTATATGGTCATCACGAACTGGGTACTGCTTGGATCGGGGATCACGAATCCTTCCTCTGCGTAAAACATGGGACAGATGTACAGTTCCGACCCGCTCGGAAACCGGCCGATCCCGTCCCAGGCCAAATTGGTGATCTCGGCTCCGGTGATTCGCGGCTCCAATCCGATCATGCGCGCCGATTTCACGACCCGCGCGCAATGAAGATCGAGATCCGGAGCCACGCCATCGAACGCCCGCGCCCCGTCGAACACCACCGACGAAAGCCAAACCGCATGATGCTGAGGCCCGAGGATCTTGGGGTTCCCCTCGGACCACTCGCCATCAACGAACGCCAGGGCCGCTCCCGTCCCCGCTTTACCTTTTCCCATAACCGCATCTCTCGTTTGTATCGTCATGTCCATGCGCCGCGGCGACTCCGCACCGCATCGCGAACACCCTTGGACCATTAAATACCAGTGCTTAAGAACCGTCCAGCAAGTGAGCGACCGCTACCATGCATCCACCGGTCAGCGTTTCGTCAATTCCCGGTCTTCTTGAAAGGCATCAAACCCAGCCGCTTGGCGGTGATCCGGTCGATCACGCGGGCGGGCAGCAGCCGGGGCACGAACCAATCCAGAATCGGCCGGCCGACAACGGCATACCTGACCCGCGGCCGCGGCGTACTCAGCGCCTTCCAAATCACCGCGCCGATCCGCTCGCCCGGTAATCCGGTTCGGCCCATTTCCGCTGCGAAGTCCTGCACGGCCCGGCTGGCCTCGGCGTAGTCGGTATCGTCGAACCGCCCACTGGTCGAGGCCCTGCCCTTGTCCCAGATGGGCGTCACGACAGCCCCGGGCCCAACAATAATGACATCGATCCCGTACGGTATCAGTTCTCGCCGCAGACTTCCGGAAACGGCTTCAAGCGCATGCTTGGAAGCCGCATAGGGACCGAAGAACGGTCTGGCCATCTTGCCGGAGATGGAGCTGATGTTGACGATCCTGCCCGGTTTGCCGGCAAGCGCCCGATCCACGCCCAACAACGGAGCAAACGCCTGAATAACCGAGATCTGGCCGATGACGTTGACCTCCAATTGGTGACGAATCTCGTCCGTTGACAAGTGAAGCAGCGGTCCGGGCACGGCGACACCGGCGTTGTTGACCAAGCCATAGAGGGTCCGGCCCTCGAGCGCATCACGGACTTGCGCGGCGGCGACGCCGACCGCATCTGCGTCGGTGACATCGAATACCAGAGGCGTCACCCGATTCCCGAACGCGGCCTTGAGGCGCTGCGCGTCCTCTTTTTTGCGCACGCTCCCGAATACGTGCGCCCCCTCCCCGACCAGTACCGACACCGTCGCCTCGCCGATGCCCGTGGAGGCCCCCGTAACCACTACCTGCTTCAATGTTCCCACCTGCTGCTGTGAATTTGCCAGCGAGAATAATCGATTTGCCCATGAACTCGACCTACTATGAGGCCAACCCAAAAACATGGAGAGTCGAGATGGCCGCCAACGGGCGACGCAACATTTCCACCGCCAGTCCGTTCGAGCCGATTATCGGTTTCTCGCGGGCGGTGCGCATCGGCAATATTGTCGCGGTGGGCGGAACCGCTCCCATCGGGCCCGATGGCAACACCGTCGGCGCCGGCGACCCGGCCGCGCAAACACAACGCTGCCTGGAAATTATCGAGCACGCCTTACACCAGGCGGGCGCAAATCTCGGAGACGTCATCCGTACCCGGACCTTCCTGTCCCGCATTGATGATTGGGAGACCGTTGGCCGGGTTCACGGCGAATTCTTCGGAGACATCCGACCGGCCAGCACCATGATCCAGGCATCGCGCTTCATCGATCCCGAGTGGCTCGTGGAGATGGAGGCAGACGCGGTGATCGGCGACTGATCGCCGAATCGGTGGCGGGCTGAGGCCTCAATTTTTCTTCTTGTAGCTTGGAAGCGACAGCTTGAACGCGATGCCGGCACCCCGAGCCGTCAACGCAACGACAAATGCCAGGGCCGTCGAGAGCGTCTCACTGGACGTCGCACTCAACACTGCAACGTATACCAGGGCACCAAGAGCCGCTGCCGTGGCATACACTTCGCGATGCAGGATCAGAGGGATTTCGCCGCACAAAACGTCCCGGATCACACCGCCGAAGGTGGCGGTCATGACGCCCATCAGGACAGCGACGGCTACCGGCGTGCCCACCGTCAGCGCGACCTGACTTCCGACGATGCAGAAGGTGGCGAGCCCCACGGCGTCGGCCCAAACCAGCCAATTCTGCCGGGAGCGCAGCCGGTGGGCGACGAAAAAAACGACGACGGCAAGCGCCGCGCAGATGCCCAGATACTCCACCTGCGCCACCCAAAACACCGGGCGGATTCCCAATAGCAGGTCGCGGAGCGTTCCGCCGCCGATACCGGTGACCGTCGCCAACAGAACGAAACCGAACAGGTCCATTTGCTTCTGAGACGCCTTGAGCGCTCCACTAGTGGCGAACACCGCGACTCCAAGCAAATCGAGCGCGTACATGAGATTGTCCATTGACGGCGGTTCCCGCGGATCGTTCAAAACACTGGTCGGCGGCGAACACCTTACCGCGGAGCGGCCGCTTCCCCGAAACGTTGAAGATGCTCTCTATTTCCGAGTTCAACGCCAGTATCCATCGGGAAAGCGTGGTGGCTATGCTCTTGGTTTGGCGCCGGCACGCAAGAATTGAGTTGCCGCGCCAAATCGACGATAACAGCACCGTGAAACAAGCGTCGGATCTTAGGGAACTATCAAGCAACGTCGCGGGTTGATTCCAATATTGCCCTATATAAGCATGTAGCGGATATGACCGACATTAAATCGCTTCGCCTAATCCTCCACGGGAAGTCTGCCGATGCACCGGAGCTGCGGGACGCTGTCACCGGTCTTCGGGAGCTCGGACATGATCTGTCGGTGCGGGTGACATGGGAAGCCGGCGATGCACACAGGTTCACACAACAAGCTCAGCACGACGGCATTGACGTCATCGTATCCGGCGGCGGGGACGGTTTGCTCAATGAGGTGGTCAACGGGGTCATGCAAGGCCATGCACCGGAGCAAGCCACACTTGCCGTTCTTCCCATGGGCACTGCCAATGACTTCGCCACTAGCTGCGGCATTCCCGAAGATTTATCGAGCGCTCTTAACATTGCGGCGCACGGATCGGTACAAACCATCGACCTTGCCACGGCCAACGACAGATTCTTCATCAACGTAGCGTCCGGAGGGTTTGGCGCCCAGGTTACCACGACGACGCCGAAGATTCTTAAAAAGGTGCTCGGCGGCGCCGCCTATACCTTGATGGGGTTTGCTGGCGCCGTTCGGGGCCCGGACACCAATCGTCTGCGGATCGAGTCCGAAAGTGCGTCATATGATGAACACTTGGTAATGGTCGCCGTTGCCAACGGACGCCGCAGCGGTGGCGGCTTCGAGGTCGCACCGGAGGCGCGACTCGACGATGGGTTGCTCGATGCAACCTTCGTCAGAGATTTTCCCGTTTCCGAAGCCGCAGTGCTGGCTCAAGAATTGAAAAATCCCGGCGCCAGCGAGAATCGCTTTGTTTTCACTCTACGGTCTTCGTGGGTGACATTGACAGCGGCCGATGGCGTCATGGACTTTGTCAATCTTGATGGCGAACCGTCTCCGGCGGCCCATAAGATGGAGTTCCAAATCCGGCCTCGGGCGCTCCGCATGGTCTTGCCCGAGAGCGCCTCCCCGTTGCTTTCACGTAAGCTGCAAACCGTATCGGAAGAACAAAATCAGAAGTCTGACACGCTGAGTTCGAAGGAATAGCTTGGACCAGGGGCGTTCAGGAGTACGTTTGTTCGATCTCCCCGGCCAGCCGCTTAACCTCCTCGACTCGAAGCTCGATCGGCGGGTGAGAGGCGAAGTACTGTGTGATGGGGTCACTCACCTGCTTGTTCTCATACCATGCCCCAACCCGGCGCAGAGCTTCCGCCGCCTCGCGCGGATCGTATCCCGCCCACTGGCACAGCCACACTGAGCTGGCATCGGCCTCGAATTCCTGTGCGCGGGAAAATTTCGACAGCGCGAGAGATTTTCCGAGCCCCAGCGCGTTGACCAGCCAGGGTGACCTAAAGACGAAAATCAAAAGATACAGAAACCCTGTCAGAAAAATATGATCCTTCCATCGCCGTGCCGCGTGTCCCGCGAGGATATGTCCGAGTTCATGGGCAACGATCGGCGCGAGAAGGGCTTCGCGCTTGCCCATCAGGTCGATCAGGCCTTCGGTGACACAGATATGATGATCGCCGATGGCGCAGGCGTTGGGGACCGCGCTGCGAACCACCGAAAATTCCACGTCGTTCAGCCGCTCGCGAGCCGGCGCAGAGAGGCGAGATCCGATCCGCGAGACCAGTTCCCGCGAACCAGCATCGGTGCAAGCGCCGCCGTTTTGCATCATGAACTGATCGAGGACATAGCGCGCCCGTCCCCGGCCGGGGGAAAACAAGTGGTCGGGCAGCAGGAAATAAATCGCTACCAAAATAACAAGCAATACCAGCGAAAGCTGGATCATGACCTTAAGCCTTTACCAGATTTGGCCTGCGCCTTTTTGGTGTCCCTCCCCGCGTGCTTGAGTAAAGTACAAAACATAATCAGGAATCCGATCTAGCATCTTCCGGAGGCGACCCGCCCGTTCCGTTGTCCTCTTGTTTGCGCGCGGTCGGTGGTTCAGGGTCGCATACCAATTCATCCAGGTCGCCAGCAACCGATGCGACTTCGCTGGCCAGGTGCGTTCGTTGCTCGTCATCCAAATGAGCGCCAACCGTCTGAATCAAGTCCAGGCCGAGCACCCTGTTTTCTTCGAACCGCTGTTGGATGGCCGGGGCGCGGAGCGCCCGGGCGTTGACGAAAAGCTCTTCGATCCC
>CAKZLS010000308.1 GCA_937127205.1 uncultured Rhodospirillales bacterium | reverse complement strand
GGCGCCCGCACGCCCATGCCGTGGCGCTCCGGCGTGACACATGCGGGATTTTCCAGCGGCGAGCCCTGGCTGCCGGTTGATCCCGCCCACGATCCCCTTGCCGTTGACAGACAGGAGACCGACAAGACGTCGACGCTGAACTTTACCCGCGCCCTGTTTGCTTGGCGTAAGCAGCATCGGGCCCTTATGGAAGGTGCTATCCGGTTTCTGGATACGGATGAGCCGGTGTTGGCATTCGAGCGCTCGGTGAGCGACGACCGCATCCTTTGTGTTTTCAATCTCAGTGCAGAACCGGTTCAAGCGGACTTAGCATTGACGGGTTCGGCGAAGACCCTTGATGGTGCTGGCCTCGAAGGTGAACTCGACGGCGTTCATCTTCGTCTGCCTGGTTACGGCGGTGTCTTCGCGGCGTTGGAGTAGCGCGGCGGCTTGGCTCCGGGCCTCGGGCCGCTGACTGCTTTGGAACCGTTACCCGCCGTCATTTGGCCGTGATTGTGAGGCTTCCTGCTGGTTCCTAATTTACAGTTTGTTTGCGCGTGGTCGGGTCGCTTGTGAGGCACCGTAAAAGCACTTAATCATGACACTCGATATAGACTAACGATTTGACGTCAGATGTGATACATTTCGATGGGGACTGTTGGTAAATCCGTAGGAGGTGGGGCTAAGACACGCGGAGCGTTGTCCTGGCAACGGAGAAATTCCGGCTGATAGCAACGACTTTAAAATAATTTGCCTGCAACTTATAAGAGCATCTTGCTCGTGTTGCACGTTTAAGGTATACATATCGAGCGTTTTCCCCTGTCGCGGGAACGGGCTTTTTTTCAGATTCAAGGCGGGGACCTAGAAAAGATATGACGAATGACGACGCAAACCCTTTGAGGGCAGCGCTGAAGCATGTTCGCCGGGCAATTCCGCTTGTGATGATCTTCAGCTGTTTCATAAATCTGCTTGTTCTCACATCGCCTATTTACATGCTGCAAGTGTTTACCCGCGTGCTTTCGAGCGGGGCGGTCGAGACATTGATTTTCATGACTGTCATTGCCGGTGTCGCGGTTGCGGTCATGGGCGCTCTCGAAATGGTCCGAAGCAAACTTTTGGGCCGGATTAGCCGTTGGCTCGAACAGACCTTGGCGCCCGAGTTGATTCAAATAAGCATGCGCGGCGCCTTGTACGGATCCTCGCCGGGTGCTCAGCCGCTTCGCGATCTGCAAAGCATTCGAAATTTCCTGGGCGGCCAAGGCATCAAGGCCCTTCTCGATTTTCCCTGGATGCCGATCTTTCTAGCGGTCATCTGGCTGATGCATCCGTTGCTGGGTATTATTGCGGTCGTCGCCGCTGTTGTCTTGTTTTGTATTGCCATCCTCAACGAATATGTGTCCCGCAGACCGTTGCGGGCGGCGGGCGCCGCGTCCATCGCTGCGACCCAGCGGGTTGAAACCGCCACCCGCAACGCCGAAGTGCTGCATTCCATGGGCATGCTTCCCGGCTTTCTCACGGGGTGGAGCCGCCAGAACGAAAAGGCGCTCGACGAGAATCTCGTGGCCGGTGACCGCAACGCGACGGTGTCCGGGTTCTCAAAGTTTTTCCGCGTCTTCGTCCAGATGCTCATTCTCGGCGCCGGCGCCTACCTCGTTCTTCAAGGCGAAATGGCTCCGGGCGGAATGATCGCCGGTTCCATTCTGCTCGGCCGCGCTCTGGCGCCTGTGGATCAGATGATCGGAGCGTGGCGTCAACTGGTGATGGCGCGGGACGCCTGGGCGCGTCTGAAGCTGCTGCTGGAGCGCGTACCGCCGAAGAAGGAAACCATGCCGCTGCCGGCGCCCACTGGGCAGCTCTCCTGCGAGCGTGTCATTTTCATGCAGCGTGGGCGCGAGCAGCCGGTTCTTGCCGGGGTCAACTTCGTGCTCGAGCCTGGCGAAGCCATGGGGGTTATCGGGCCGTCGGCGTCCGGCAAGACCACGCTGTGCAAAATCATCATGGGAACATGGCAGCCGACCCGGGGCAACGCGCGCCTCGATGGCGCCGATATGTTCGAGTGGCCAGCCGACCAGCTCGGGCCGTTCGTCGGCTATCTGCCGCAGGACGTGGAATTGTTCTCCGGTACGGTGAGGGACAATATCGCCCGGCTTTACCCTGATCCCGACCCCGAGGCGGTTTTCGAGGCGGCCATCACCGCCGGCGTCCACGAGTTGATTCTTCATTTGCCGCAAGGATACGAGACCGAAATCGGCGAAGGCGGTTCATTCCTGTCCGGTGGGCAACGCCAACGCATCGGCCTCGCCCGGGCGCTATACGGCAAGCCGAAACTCGTGGTGCTTGACGAGCCCAATGCCAGCTTGGACGGCGAGGGCGAAGCGGCTTTGGTCAAAGCCATCGAAAAAATCAAGGCTTGGGGGGGATCGGTCGTTCTGGTCGCCCATCAGCCCAGTATTCTTAAGCCGGTGGATAAGCTGCTTGTGCTTCGCAACGGGGTCATGGAAATGTTCGGCCCCCGAGACGAGGTTCTTGGCAAGCTTCGACCGGTCAAGCTGCCGGCCGAAAACCGCCCGCGCGTCGTGAGCAATCAATCTGCCCCGCCGACGGCCGGTGCGGCCGGCGAGTAACGTCCTAGTCGAGTAACGCCCTAATATAGCGTTCTATGAGATAGAGAAGAGAAAAGGTCCACAGCATGTCAAACGAACTGCAGCCTTCGGACGGGGAGTCGCGGCAACTCCAACTCGCTACTGGAAAAACCGCCACGGCACTGCCCGCGCCTCCGCCGCTTCGGAGCGAACTCAGGAAGCCGGCAATGGTGGGGCTGGCGGTGATCATCGCGTTCTTTGTCATCGGCGGCGGCTGGGCTGCGTTGGCCCCGCTTTCGTCGGCGGCCATCGCTTCCGGCGTGGTCAGTCCCCAGGGCAGCACCCGGACGGTACAGCACCTCGAGGGCGGCATCATCCGCGAGATCCGCGTGCGCGAAGGCGACGAGGTTCAAAAGGGCGATGTGCTGATGGTGCTCGAGGACATTCAGGCGCAGGCCGAAGTGGGCGCGCTATCCAACCGGCTCAGCATGCTGGCTGCGCGCGAAGCCCGCCTTGAAGCGGAGCGCAACAGTGCGTCGGAAATCCATTTCGATCATCCGGCACTTGCCAACAGGGACGATCCCGCGATCAAAGAGATCATCGACCAACAAACAAATCAGTTCCAGGGCCGCATAGCCACCGATCAGGGAAGGCAGGCGATTCTGGCCCAGCGTATTGCCCAAAATGAGCAGCAGATCAAAGGGTTCGAACGCCAGCTTCAGGGCACACGGCGACAGAAGGCGCTGATCCGTGAAGAATTGCAGGCGAAAAAGATCTTGGTGGCCAAGGGCTACGCGCCAAAGCCGCAGCTTTTGGCGCTGCAGCGGGAGGAAGCCGAGCTGTTGGGAACCGAGGGAGAGTTACTCGCCCGTATCGCCCGCATCGAGGAGACCATCGGCGAGACCAAGCTGCAGATGATAAGCATTGGGATGACCCGCGTCGAGGAGGCCGATACCGAGCTCAGCGACGTTCAATCCCGCCGTGCCGAGGTGGAGCAGCAGATCAAGCAGAGCCTCGACAAGCTGACGCGCACCACCATCATCGCGCCGGTGGCGGGCACGGTTCTCAACCTCAATTTCAAAACCATCGGCGGCGTCGTGCGCCCCGGCGAGCCGGTTTTCGATATTGTGCCGTCCGAGGTTGAGTTGATCATCGATGCGCGGATGTCGCCCACGGACATCGACGACATTCACGTAGGCATGGGCGGCTATGTGATGTTTCCGTCCTACCCGCAGCGCTTCATGAAGCGCATCCCGGCCGAGCTGATCCACTTGTCGCCGGACTCCATGGAGGATGAACGCTCGGGGATGCCGTATTACAGCGCCCGCATTCGGGTCAATGTCGAGGAGCTTAGAGAATTGGCGCCGGGCGTGGAATTGCAACCCGGGTTGCCGGCGGAGGTCTATATTACCATCAAGGAGCAAACGTTGCTGGACTATCTCATGCAGCCGGTGGTGCAGACTTTCGAGCATACTTTCCGCGAGTCGTCGTAGGGCTCCGCCGGACGCGGAAAAAAGGAAGCGTCGGCTGGCAGCGCCTCGCGTCTCGTGCCCGGGCCGGCTTGCTGGCGGCGGGGCGCTTCGGCAACGAAAGACCCGTTCATGAGGTCGGAGTTTATATTCGAACGCGCGCCTTTCGCCTCGGCGCACGCCTCGACCATTGTGGATATCGGTGGCAACGGCGGCAATGGCCTAGTGGCCGCATGGTTTGGCGGAACCCGAGAGGGGCACCGCGATGTGAGCATCTGGCTGTCGCGGCGCGAAGGCGAGACGGGCAACTGGTCTGAGCCGGTGGAGGTGGCCGACGGCGTGGTCAGCCGATGGAAACGTTATCCCTGCTGGAACCCCGTTCTTCATCAACCGGCCGACGGGCCGTTGGCGCTGTTTTACAAGGTGGGGCCGAGCCCGAGCCGCTGGTGGGGCATGCTCATGACTTCGCCGGACCGGGGGCGCACGTGGTCCCAGCCGCGCCGTTTGCCCCCGGGTTATTACGGGCCGATCAAAAACAAGCCGGTCGTCATGCCCGACGGCGGGTTACTTTGCCCATCAAGCTCCGAAGACGCCGGCTGGCGGGTTCATCTTGAGCACACTCCGGATCTCGGCCGCACCTGGAGCCAGTCCGATCCGTTGAATGACGGTAAGGCATTCGCCGCTATTCAGCCCAGCATTTTAACCTATCCAAATGGACGCATGCAGATCCTTTGCCGGACCCGCCAGGGGGTAATCGCGGAGTGCCGCTCCGAGGACGGCGGCTATACCTGGTCGGAGATGATGCCGACGATGCTGCCCAATCCCGACAGCGGCACCGATGCGGTGATGCTGAAGGATGGCCGAGCGCTTCTGGTTTACAATCATTCCAGCAGCAGCCGCTCGCCCCTGAATGTGGCGTTGTCGGACGGCGGCGCCCACTGGCAAGCGGCGCGGGTGCTCGAGGACGGTCCCGGCGAGTTTTCCTATCCGGCGGTTGTGCAGGGAAGCGACGGTCTGGTGCACATCACCTACACATGGAACCGTCGCCGCATTAAACACGTGGTGATCAACCCGGTGGAACTGACACCGGTAGATATTCAGGGCGGTCTCTGGCCCGAGGGGTGATGTCGAGCCCAGTTTTGTCGGCTCTTCGGACGATTACGGGACCGTTGGGCCGTCCGCGACGACCTGATTTTTCATAAAATTTTAAGAAGTGTGATCCAGTTCACATTCAGGTTCCGGCAACGGCCCTATGGTCGTTGTCACGTGAACGGCGGCATTCAAGGGCAACGGCCCGAAGCCAAAACTGAGAAGGTGGCGATGATGGAAACCATCATGTTCAGGACCGGGGTTGGATGGCGCGGCGACCAAGGCGCCAGCCGTATCAACCGAGCTCCGAAGAGCCTCGAATGCCGATCGCGAACCGAGAGAAGGAGCGAGATGGAAATGGAAAAAGTATATGGCATCGTAACCAGCGGCGTGTCGGTTTGGCTAGCCATCGTGGCGGGCATGACGGCATTCCAATGAGCGATGTTGTCGGATTTGGCGGCGTTGGGGGGTAACGTCCGCCAAATCCAGGCCCCTGGCATGGGCCGCCGCCGGACGCGGGCACCTTTTCGCAGGAGGTCTGCATTGAGGGTATACGCCAGTCCGGTCAATCACGTCAGGTGGCGGCGTACCTGCCAGGGGCCATTTTTTTCACACTCTTCAGTTTCCAATGGCGACTTCGGTCGTCATTTTTTTTAGCTGCCCGCGCAAGTCCTACCGGTTGGCATGACGCGAGATTATGTGGGGAGATGGTTCGCGCGATATGGCCGAACGCCATGGGAGCCCGTAATCGGTGTCCCTTTGCAACGGTTCAGGCGAAGGTAATTCGGAAAATAACTCTTAGGGGCGAAGGAATCCGAAGCTCGGATCACTGTATCTTATGCAGTCCGTTCATCCTTGGCCCGGCTGGACTGTATCGCTTCCACCATTTTGAGTCTGTTGCCGCACTCTTTCCAATTGTCTTCGGCGCAATCTTCCATTGGGCAATCAAACTCGCATAGCGCCAACTCGTCGGGAATCTCCGACACAATATGCGCCAAAATGCGTTCCTTGAGAGATTTTGCCATCACGATCAGCGGTCCAAACGCTGCCACCCATAGGGCAAATTCTTACTTCACTGCCCAAAAAGAATTTTCATCATCTCATGAAATCGTCCTCCTGAAAATAGTGGAGATTGGGTGAAATGCCGATTCGGTAGCGATCACGATGCAGAAGTACCTGCGCCATAGTGCTGTCCTTGGCAGGAACTCCCGCTCATCGCATATTCGCCGACACCACTATTGATCGATCCAACTGATTGCATTTTATGAAGCCATGCTCTCTCGACGGTAAGGCCGCTTCCGCGGCCTTCGCTCGCCGATGGTGCCTGGCACAGCACCCTGGCCCCACATTGTTTTTGCATCTATATCTGCCAGCAATGCTATGATGAAGGGGTGCCGTAGCGGCGTTGATAGCATCTATCCGGTGCCAAGGGGCAAACATGAGACAAACAGGGGAAGGATACTTTGCGTCATGTCGTGGTTAAAATGGGTAGGGTTGGTTTTTGCGGGCTTGGCTGTGGTCGCCGCCGTTCTGTTCCTGGACTATTACCTTCCTTCGACGGAATTGGTGCAGGTGACCGGGCACGAGGTCAAGCGCATGGATACCGGCACGGATAAGGCGAGCGGCCAGCCCGTCACCCGCGACGTGCGCTTTATCTACGCGAAAGGCAAGGACGATGGGAAAGACTACGCTTTCCGTAACGAGGATACGGGGTGGGGCTGGCCGCCCTATTTCAAATTCGACTCCGGCGATTTGACGGCCAAGGCCAACAACATCAAGGAAACACAACCGGACTCGACCGGCTTGCTCACCTATTACGGCTGGCGGATTACGTACTTCGATCTCTACCCCAATGCCGTTGATTTGGAGGTCGTTGACCCCGACTATAAGCCGTTTCCGTTGTTCAAAATCTTGTTCGTGAGCGTGTTGATCGTGTTGGTCGGCCTTTGCGTCTATTGGTTCCGCTGGGGCCGCTACAAATCGTGGCTGAAACAAGAGGGATCACGGCGAGAGGGATAATTGCCGAGCCCCGGTCCGTGTCGATCAGCTTACGGCCGCGGAGTGAACCCCGCTTAAATAAGCGGGGGCGGAATTGGTGCCGATCATCTATAACGGTAACACCGGACGCTGCTCCGTTGCCCGGCTTAGCCGCCGGCGGTACCTGATATACCTGGGAGAAAAACGTCGCTGGAGCGCACCGAGATAAACCGGCCCCGGGGAAGTTTCGCGGTTGCGACCTGGAACATCCATTATGCCATCGGGACCGATAGGCGCATGGACCTGGAGCGCATCGTGTCGGTTCTCAACCGGATCGATGCCGATGTCATCGGTTTGCAGGAAGTGGGCTGGCACCGGCCGGACCATCCGCAGGTCGACCAGTTCGCGTATCTGCGGGCCCACACCGGCTATGACGTCATCGAGGGGCTGGTGCGCGATCCGTTGCGCTCGCACTTCGGCAACGCGGTGTTGACGCGTCTTCCCGTGGTCCGCAAGCGGTGGATCGACCTCAAAGTGCGGGGCCACGCCCCGCGCGCCGCTATCGCCGTGGAGTTGGGCGGCCGCGACGGAACGGCGGACTTGCGTGTTGTGGTCACCCATCTCGGATTAACGCCGCAAGAGCGCCGGATCCAGGCGGGCCGGCTCATCGACGCCCTGGTCGACCCGGCGCATGGCGGCGGAGACTCCACCATCGCCATGCCCCCGACGATCATGCTCGGGGATTTCAATCTGGTGCGGCGCCAGACGCGGGCGTCGCGTCTGCTTGAAGAGCACTTTCCCACCGTTGTGTCGGAGCCTACATACCCGTCACGCAGTCCGCAACTGGCCCTGGACAGGATCTATCTGTCCGAGCACTGGCGAGTGGACTGGTTCCATGTCTTGCAGACGAACCTCGCCAAGGTGGCTTCGGATCATTTGCCTTTGATCGCTCAGGTTCAACTATGGGGACAATCCGAAGCTGGCGGAACGGTGGCCGAGAGCATCACCGAGTCTTGAGCCGGTCGACTTCCTCTAGCAAACAATCGCGTTCGGTACGGTCGGCTTGCAAGATCCGTTCGATTTGATCAGACGCGTCTAACGGGCTCGCCATGGGGATGATGCAATCCAATTTCAATCTTTTTATTTCCATCCGAGGCCCTTAATTTCCACCAAAGCCCTACCTGCGGAATGGGAAATTATGGTAAAGTTTACCCCGATTGGGTAGTTGCGGGGTATTCCGATAAGAATAACGGGTTGTTGGGGGGAGGTGTACCGTGATGGTGTCGCCATCGCGGTACAAAGCGGTGTGATCACCGACAGCCTTGTTTTGGACATGCCCTGCGTCGGATACGGGAGGAGATTACCATGATCCGCAAGGAAGGGGCGCGCGTCGCCTCAATGGCCGACACCGCCGAAGGCGAGTGGAAAGGCAAGAAGGTCCATTTCAAGACTAACCGTCTCATCGTCAAGCTGAAACCCGTCGAGAGCGACTCCAGATCGGCTCTGGAGTCCAACATGGACGCGATCCGCGCCGAGGTGCCGGACGGGGCCATGGTGCGGCCGCCGACGGCCACGGGACGCATGGTGCTGTCCGTCGCGGAAGGCGAGGACATACCGAAGCTGGCCAAGAAGCTCTCCAAGCGCGCCGACGTCGAATATGTCGAACCCGATGTCATCGATAGCGCCCAAGTTATTCCCAACGACACCCGATACCCGCAGCAATGGGGGCACCCCAAGATCGGGTCGCCAAAGGCGTGGGATCTCCAGACCGGCGATCCGTCCAAGATCCTGATCGGCATCATCGACAGCGGCATTTCCATGTCCGCTGGCGGCGCGCTCGATCACCCGGACCTCAATGCGCCGGGGCGCTACATCCTGGGCACCGATTTCGTCGACGGCGGCACGCCCCGCGACCTCAACGCCCATGGCACCCATGTCGCCGGTATCGCTGGGGCCGAAAGCAATAACGTTACCGGCGTCGTTGGGATGAACTGGGGCTGCAAGCTCTACATTTGCCGCACCCTTGATGCCAATGGCAATGGAAGTTCGGCCGACTTCGCCGACGCGGTGGAAGAAATCACCGACTACGCAGTCGCCAACAATCTCAAGGTGGTCATCAATTACAGCGGCGGCGGCGGTCACAACATGACCAAGCAGAATGCCTGCCAGTACGCCAGCGACCATGGCATGCTGCTGTGCGCCGCCACCGGAAACGACAATGCAGGCCCGGTGATATGGCCTGCCGCCTATTCCACTAACATCGACGGCGTCGTGGCGGTGGGTTCGTCCACGTCGAGCGATACGGTCTCGGGTTTCTCCAACGTGGGTCCGGAGGTCACCGTTGTCGCGCCGGGAAGCAGCATTCTCTCCACCACGCCGACCTATAGCGTGGATCCCAGTGTTGCGTTGAACTACGACACCTTCGATGGCACCTCCATGGCCACACCCTTTGTGACCGGCCTCGCGGCATTGATGTGGAGCCGTCATCCCGGCTTCTCTAATACAAAGATCAAGGACTGTCTGAAGAGCTCGGCCAAGAAACTGGGCTCCGGCTCCTTCAACAATGCCTGGGGTCATGGCCGTATCGACGCCGAAAAGGCGGTCCGTTGCGGCGATCTGGTGTTCACGCAGTTCACTCGGTTTACCGCGCTCACCCGGTTTACCCGACTCACCAGCCTGACCAGGTTCACCCGGTTTACCAGCTTGACGCGGTTTACGCGGTTCACCAGTTTGACCCGGTTCACCCGCTTCACCAGCCTCACCCGGTTCACCCGCTTCACGAGATTTACCAGTCTTACCCGATTCACCCGGTTCACGCGATTTACCCGTTTCACGGCGTTCTCCCGGTTCCCGCCGTTTTCGAGGTTCCCGCCGTTCGAACCGCCGGTGGTCCGGCCCGACCTGCTGGGCACGGAAGACGAGCCGGTGCGCCCTTTCGTGCGGTTCGGCGGAACGGTGTTCGATCCGCGCGAACTGGAACTTCACCAATTCGAGGAACTTGCCGGCGCGGCCCCGGATCTGGCGCACGTGGGCATTTCGCGGCTGGATGAAATCGCAACCACCGAGCCCCAGCAGATGGCGGATGCACTCGGCTGGGACATGGGCGAGGCAAACGAAATGGTGGCG
>CAKZLS010000307.1 GCA_937127205.1 uncultured Rhodospirillales bacterium | reverse complement strand
TTGGCCGGTTTGGGCGCCCTCCACGCTCTTGGCGTAGGCGAGGGCGGCGCGGGCCGCGGGTACCGGCTCGAAACCCCGAAAGAATGGCGCGAAATCCGGCAGTGCTTCGGTGATGACGCCGGGGCTGACCACGTTGATCCGTTGGCCGCGGGGCATCTCGATGGCCGCAGCGATGACGAAGCCGTTAACGGCGCCGTTGACCATGGACGCCGAGGAACCCATTCGGATGGGGTCACTGTCGAGCACGCCGGTCGTGAGGGTGAAGGATCCGCCGTCGGCGACGAACTCCCGGCCGATCAGTACGAGATTGACCTGCCCCATCAGTTTGTCCTTGATGCCGATGTCGTAATCGGCGGCCTGCATGTCGGCGAACGGCGCGAACTTCACGTGGCCGGCGGCCGAGACCACCGCGTCCACCGTTCCGACCTGTTGATACGCCGCGCGGATCGACGCCTCGTCGGTCATGTCCAGGCTCACATCGCCGGACGTCCGGCCGGCGGCGATGACGTCATGGCGCTCGGCCAACTCCGCGACGACGGCCCGGCCGATCGTTCCAGACGCACCCACCACCAGAATTTTCATATCGTGCTCCCCATCAAAAAGACTAACGTGGTCGCCGCACCATAGGCGTGCTCGGTTTGAGGGTTCAAATGGGCGTTGGGAATGATCTCTGCAACGACAATACCGCGGTCACTGACGCGGGCCGCTCTCCGCGAGGGGGCCAGGCAATTGGCCGACATGGATCCCGATCTTGGCGGGATTCTTCAACGGTTGGGCGCGCCGCCCATGTGGGGCCGGCGGCCCGGGTTCCCGACCCTCATCCAGATTATTCTGGAGCAGCAGGTATCGCTGGCGGCGGCGCGGACCGTTTATCTTCGCCTTGATGCCCGGCTCGGCGGCATTACGCCCGAACGGATCGTTGCCATGGAGATGGCGGGGCTCCGGGAGTTCGGCTTGACCCGCCAGAAAGCCGGCTACTGTTTCGGCCTCGCCGCCCGCGTTCTCGATGGCACCCTCGACCTCGCCCGGGTGGCCCGGGCACCGGACGCCGACGGACGCGACGCCTTGCTCGCCGTACCCGGACTCGGCCCCTGGAGCGTGGACATCTACTACCTCATGGCGCTGAAGCGTCCCGATGTCTGGCCCCAGGGCGACTTGGCGCTGGCGGCAGCGCTTCACGAGGTCAAGGGCCTGGACGCCCGCCCCACCAAAGACCAACAATACGCCCTGGCCCTTGCGTGGACGCCGTGGCGCTCCGTCGCCGCCAGGATGCTATGGGCGCATTACCTGGCGGCCCGGGGGGCGTAATTGGGGGGTCGTTCTTAGCCGTTGATGTCGACGACGACGCGGCCGCGTACTTTACCGTTCATGATGTCCTGGGCGACTCGTTCGGCGTCGGCAAGCCCCACTGTCGACGTGATCGCTTCGAGCTTGTCGAGCGGCAGGCACTCGCCGAGCTTTTTCCAGGCTTCCATTCGCGTCGGTTTGGGACACATCACGGAATCCACGCCGGCCAGGGTGACGCCGCGAAGAATGAACGGCATGACGTAGGTGGGCAGATCGGCGCCCTGCGCCAGGCCGCACGCGGCGACGGTGCCGCCGTACTTGGTGGACGCGAGAACGTTGGCAAGGGTGTGGCTGCCCACCGCGTCGACCGCGCCGGCCCACCGCTCCTTGCCCAGTGGCCGGCCTTTTTCGCTCAGCTCGGCGCGCGGGATGATATCGGCGGCGCCCAGGTCCTTGAGATAGTCCGCGTCGGCTTCACGACCGGTGGCGGCCAATACCCGGTAGCCCAGTGTCGCCAGGATCGACACCGCGACACTGCCGACACCGCCGGCAGCGCCGGTAACCAGCACATCGCCGCTGTCCGGCGTTACGCCGTGATCCTGAAGCTTCATGACGCACAGCATGGCGGTGTATCCCGCGGTGCCGATGGTCATTGCCTGCGCCGGCGTGAAGGTGTCAGGCAGGGGAACCAGCCAGTCGCCCTTGACACGGGCCTTCTGCGCCAGACCGCCCCAATGGGTCTCGCCGACGCCCCAGCCGTTAAGGACCACCATGTCGCCGGCCTTGAATTCGGGATGGCTGCTGTCGCTCACGGGTCCGGCGAAATCGATTCCCGGCACCATCGGCCAGCGACGGACCACCGGGCCCTTGTTGGTCATAGCCAGACCGTCTTTGTAGTTGATGGTGGAGTACTGCACGTCGACAGTGACATCACCGTCCATCATCTCGCTTTCTTCAAGATCGCCCAGCGCGCAGCTGAAAGCGTCGTCGTCCTTGGTGAGTTTCCAGCCTTTGAATGTCATCGGAGCATCTTTCGTTTCGAGGGTTTAAAAATGAAAAAGTTAGGGCTTCCAGTCCTTGAGATCGCAGACCGCCTTGGTCCACGGCATCATGTCGTTGACGTGTGGTTTGCCGTCGGTCGGACGGCATAGCCTCGTGGTTTGTTGATTGTCGCGAGATATGGAGCGGGCCCATACCGTGACCAGGCCGGAATCCTTGATGGTGGCGTTACAGCCTTCCTTCAGGTGAAACGCATGAATGGCGTTGCGTTCGAAATAGGTGAGCCATTCCTCGGTGGGGTTCTGGTCCAAAAACCAGCCTTTCCAGGCATCGGAGGAACCATCAACGGTGACGGTCCAACCGTCGGCGACGCGATCCTGCGTCAATTGATCGCTGTCCCAATGCAGCACCATGTATTTGTTCTGATCGACGCATGCCGGCGCCGTCAGGGTCATATAGATTTCCTGCGGGTGGTGGTAGTGGTACGGATAGGACGAGTCGAACAGCTGCACGGTCATGCCGATTTCGGCGCCGACACTCTCGCCGTCGATCTCCTCGATCCTTAGGTTACCCCACGGACCCATGACTTCGGCGTAGAGATAACCGCCGCGAAACCGCTCGTTCCGAGCGTCTTCGTTCTCGGCATAGAATGGGATCCATCCCACCGACGACCACAAGGTCGGCAACCCGTTGATGCTGACGTCCCGCTTCCAGTGTGCCTTGGCGTTGGTCTTGGCGGTGACGGCAGCAAAATTTTCGTTGAGCTCCAGCCCGGCCTTGCCGATGGGACCGCCCATCTTGGTGAAATAGTCGGTGAGCAGTGGGCGGTCGATCCACTGCGAGACCGGCGACATCTTCCGGACCTCCGCGCTCGGCGTGTAAAGCTGAAACGCGGTATAGGCCTTCTGCGTGTCGAAGCAGGCCTTGGCCTTGTCCGGTTCGTCGAGAATAGCCTGCAGATGCTTGGCCATCAGCTCCATGTCGCGGTACTTGAGAATGCACCGGGACTGCTTTTTACCCGTCACGGAATCGAAGGTCTGGATGGTCGCCTCCGCTGAGTCCTTGCACACGCCGGTGGGTGTCTTCAGCACCTCCAGATAGGCATCGAGATACAGCAGGGTCTCTTGCCAGAACTGATCCACAAGTTGCTGTTGTTCGGCGGTGTATGTGGGTGCGGGGACGTCGTCCTGGCATTTGAACTCTGCCGCATGGACGTTGGAAACACACAAGCCGACCAGAATGGCGGCACCGGCAAATACCGTTCGCATTCTCTCTCCTCCCGTCTGCGGTTGTATGATGCGCCCGTCTTCGCGGGTCGTTGTCGCAGGGTTTGATCAAAGGAAAATCGATATTTCTATATTTGTCAAACCAATTAATGTATATGGAAATCATGGTTTCGATTCTGCCGTTGATGAACGAGCGATTGACCACAGAAAGCGCTATGAAAGGAACGTCCAGGCAAACCGATGGCCCTTAAGTTTGCACCGCTGGTCACAGACAGCCTTGCCAAGCAGATTGCCGAGAGCATCCGGGGCGCTATTACCGACGGCAGCCTGAAGGCCGACGACCGGTTGCCGACAGAGGAGGAACTGGCGCGGCGGTTCGAGGTTTCGCGCCCGACCATCCGTGAAGCGCTCAAGCGGCTCGCCGCCCAGAACCTGATCCGCTCCCGGCGCGGACCTACCGGCGGCAACTTCGTCAACCGTCCAAGCCAGGAGGAGCTCAGCTCCACGCTGGCCACCGCATCCGCCCTTATGGTGGGTCTTGGCGAATTCGACGTGCCGGACGTAATCGATGCTCGCTACGAGCTCGAGGTGGTGTGCGCGCGGCTCGCCGCCGATCGGCGCGAGGACGCCGAATTGGCGGTGATGGCGGCGGAGTTGAAGGTTCAATCGGACGCCGCCCTCAGCGACGAGGATTTCTGCGCCTCGGACGTGCGCTTCCATCGCGCCCTTGTCGACGCCACCCACAATCCGGTGATCCAATTCGTCATGTTCGCGGTTATCGAGGCGCTGCAGCCCATCGAGAACATGGCGGTGTTCCGGTTCAGCGATCGTCAGGCGGTTGTCGTCCAACATCAGAAGCTTTACCGAGCCGTCGAGGCTCGAGATGGCGAGGCCGCGATCGCGGCCATCGACGAACAGATCACTTATCTCCGTGAGGCCTTCGCCGCCGCGCAGGAATGGCGCCGCGAGCGGACCCTTTCGTAATTGTCATCCGCCGGCAACGAACGCATCTTCCGCACATTGACCCTTGACCCTCCAGTGACTGGAAGGTTCATAGTAGGGGCATAGGCAGGAGACCTGAAATGGCTGCGCCATCGTCGGTGACAACAATCGAAGCCCCATCTCAAACTCAAACTACGACAGGGCATCAAGCGGAGACCACGCTTGACGTGGGCGGCATGAGTTGCGCGGGCT
>CAKZLS010000306.1 GCA_937127205.1 uncultured Rhodospirillales bacterium | reverse complement strand
CGCGATTATTTCGCCGGCCATACCTACAACACTTTGCAATCGACCTTTGTCTGGCTAGCCGACGATCGGGGCCTGTTCGGGGTTCACGTCAATGCCGGCACCACCGACGAGATCACCGGCTTATTTGGCGGGGTCGCCCGCCAAGTCGGGAAGGACCGCATGAAGTCCGACCTCATCGACAATTTCACCGAAGTCCGCAATCAGCTCACGCGATAAATACGCCCCTGCCAAGGGATCTCCGGAGCGCCAAACGATCCAACCCCGAAACAATCTTCGGTTGCACTCGAAAATGGTTGCAAACGGCGATACGGGTGTGCTCTAAAGTTGATCGCCACTAAATATTGGAGTTGTAACGGGATGACTACCCTACATAGGTGGGGCTCGTCGTTGGCCGCAGAAATGGAATGAAACGAACCGTCAGGACACGGGGCGGCCGATATGCAGCCGCTTTGGCCCTGGGCCGGGCCGCCGGATCAACCGTTCGCGGTTCAGCGCGTGTCGAGCGCGACGCCGAATTCGCCCGCCTGAAACGGCTCAATTCCCTGGTGCGCTGGGTTTCAAGTTCTCCCGCGAGCAACCGCAAACCGGCACCCTCGGCCCGCTCCGCCCCGGCCCCTGCTGCCGACGGGAGTGCAATCGAGCGTCAGCTAACGAACGCCATCGAGTCCATAACCGAAGGCTTCGCTCTTTGGGATGCCGACGATCGCCTTATCCTCTGTAACGCCAAGTTCCGTGCGTTCTATCCGGCGGTGGCGTCTTTGCTTCACCCCGGCGCGTCCTATGAGCAGGTTCTCCGCGACGCTCTGAGCAAGGGGGCGTATTGCGTGGACAGTCCCGCCGAGGACTGGCTGCAGCGCCGCCTTCACGCCCATCGCGTGCGCGGCGGCACCTGCGAAGAGCGATTAAGCGACGGCCGGTGGCTGCTGGCCACCGAGCACCCGACATCCGACGGCGGGCGCGTCTGCATTCGCACCGATATCACTCAGCGCAAACAGGCGGAGCAAGCCGTCAGGCGCAGCCGCGCGACGCTGCAGTCGATGATCGACGCGGTGGACGACATGATCGCCATGGTTAATGCCAACGGAGTGATCTTAGCGATCAATCGCGCGGGCGCCCAAGGTTTCGGCCGCCAGCCCCGCGACCTGGTGGGACGATCTCTCCCTGAGCAGTTCGATCCCGGTCCCGGCGTCCCGTTGCAGGACATGGTGGCCGGTGTGCTGGCCGAGGCGAAGGGTATGCACGCGGACGTCGTTTGGCGGGACCGGTGCCTGCATCTCAGCGCCCACCCGGTAATGGACGGCTCAGGCGCTCCCACCGCTGTCTCCATTTTTTCGCGTGACATCACCGAACGGGTGCGCGGCGAAGAAGAGGCGCGCGATCACCAAAACCAGCTGACGCGCTATATGCGTATTGCCACCATGGGCGAGATGACCGCGGCGCTGGCGCACGAGTTGAACCAGCCCATCGCCGCCATCGTCAACTATTGCAACGGCTCACTGCGCCGGCTGGCGGCGGACCGTTGGACCGTGGAAGACCTGGAAGACGCCATCAACGAGACCTATGCCGAAGCCAAACGCGCTCGGGACATCATCCAAAATGTCTCTCGCTTCGTCCGCAAGGCCCCGCAGCACCGCGCAACCTCCGACATTGCCAGCGTTGTGGGTTCCGTCGCCAACCTGATCCGTAAGGATCTGCAACGCCACGGCATCGAATTGGTCATCGATCTCCCCTCTGTCGCGGTACCCGTGAACGTCAACGCTGTAGAGATCGAACAGACGCTCCTCAACCTCCTTCGCAACAGCATGGAGGCAATCACGGAGGCGCTCCCGCCCACCCGGAAAATCGTTCTCCGGGCAACGGTCCAGGAGCGCGAACTCGAGATTGGCGTTCACGATACCGGCACAGGCCTCTCACCTGATACGGCGGCTCAGATCTTCGATCCGTTCTTCACCACCAAGAGGGAGGGAATGGGCATGGGTTTGGCAATCTGCCGCACCATTGTCGAGGACCACGGCGGACGCATTTGGGCCGAGTCCCGCGACAGCCAGTCTCCGCCCCAATTTGCCGGAGGGGGCGCCCTCCATTTCACCCTACCGATCAGCGAGACAAACAATGCCGCCGCATGACACCACCGCTTCCGTCACCGAAGCCCCCTCCACCGTCTTCGTAATCGACGATCACGGCGGCATCCGTAAGTCGCTGCGCTATCTCATGGAATCCACCGGGCTGGATGTGGAGGTGTTCGAGTGCGCCGAGGACTTCCTCGGCGCCTACCAGCCGACCCGGCCCGGCTGCGTGGTGAGCGACGTCTACATGCCTGGCATGACCGGCGTGGAGCTGTTGGAGAAACTCGCAGGCAAGGGCGATTTTCGCCCTGCCATCCTGATCAGCGGTCAAGGCGACATTCCCACCGCCGTCCAAGCCATGAAGGTGGGCGCGGTGGACTTTCTGGAAAAGCCGTTCGAAGACGACGAGCTTCTCGAACGGGTTCAACAGTGCGTGCGCATGGACACCGAGTGGCGAACGTGGCGAGCCGAAGCCATCGACATACTGGAGCGCATGGACACCCTCAGTCCGCGGGAACGCGAAGTGATGGACCTGGTGGTGGATGGAAACTCAACCAAGGAGATTGCCCGCCTGCTGGAAATCAGCCCCAAGACCGTGGAAATCCATCGCGGTCACGTGATGCGCAAGATGCGAGTTCGCTCATCGCTGGAACTGGTCAAGACAGTTCTGGTCTGCCGCAAGGTCAAAGGCAGCGCCTTAAAGCCATAAATTGCGCTCAAGGGTCCTTACGGCTCTCGATAAATTGGTAAGAATTCGGATCTGTTTTCATGTTGCCGCAGGCCGCGGTTGTCAGCCCGATCAGGGCCATCAGAAGTGCTTTGGAAATCACGGTTTTGTGTCGCATCGTATCCTCACGCCCGGAACATACGCATTCCCTTGAAGATGTGTGCCTGCGGAAACACCGTGCTCTAAACTATTGATTTTTAGAGCAAGTAAATCCGGTCAAGTGACTCCACTTGAACGGATATTGCTCTAGTGCGCCCCTTGCCGACAAAGTTCGATCTTACCGGGCTCGAGGTTTCTGGCTGTGATACATGCCGACGAGGCGGGCCACCAACAGCGCCATATAGAGCGTCCCGACGACCGCTTCCAGCGTCGCCCAGACCTGAGCGAAGGGGTGCACCGGAGTGATATCGCCATAGCCCAGTGTCGTCAGCGTGGTTAGGCTGAAGTACAGGAACTGATGAAACAACGGCCGGGTTTCGCCCTCGATCAGTGCGAAGGCCTGCGGGTCAAAATTATAAATGATGATGTAAGTCGTGGTCCAAATGATCGCAATCAACAGGTACGCCGCGACCGCTCCCAAAATGATATCGAAATCGACTTCCGGAGCGCTGATTATTCGACCCAGGACAAGACCCAGAACATAAACGCCGAAAACGGCAAATAACAAACTCGCGGCGATCGTCAGATTGGTGTGTTCTTGGAACAGTCCCCACAGGCTCATCGCCAACCAGGGAACCGCCAGCACCAGGGCAACGATCTGTTGCACCCGGTTCTCGCTTGCGATCCGAACGGCGGAGAGCATGACAAGGGCGGACAATAAAACGAAATACGCTTCGTGAATAAGGCTGTCACCGAGAAACGGCGAGACCAGAAGGAGCAAGACCAATGCTATCAGCAGCAGCAAAAAGCGCGACTGGCGAAGACTGCGAAAGGTTGGTTTTCTGATCATGAACGGGATCCGGGAACATTGTGGAGGGTGGCAGCGTCACCCCCTCTTCAGCAGGCATTTCATCTGATCCGCTTTGAATATCCGGCCGATACTCAGGCCCTGGACGATAATCGAAAACGCCACCACGCCATAGGTCATGTGCAGGATAATGTCCTTTTCCGGACCGTTGGGAAGGGAAAGGGCCATGGCGATGGCGAGCCCGCCGCGGAGTCCACCCCACGTCAACAAATTGGTCAGCCCGAGCGTGTCCGCTTTCAACGCACCCGCCATGGAGAGCGCATTCAGCGGCAGATAGACGCTGATCCACCGAACCATCAGGCAGACGACGATAGCGCAGAGCGCCGTCGGGATGCCGGGAGCGAACAGGGGAACCACGGCGATATGCAGGCCGATGAGCACGAACAGAACCGAGTTCAAAACCTCGTCGACCGCGCGCCAGAAAGTCTTGAAAGGCAGCCGCTCTCCCTGCCCCAGCCTGGGCATGGTGTAATTGCCGATGACCAAGCCGGTGACCACCATGGCGATGGGGCCGGAAATCTCCAGGTGCTCGGCCACGGCATAGCCGAGCGCGACGATGGACAGCGAAATCAAAACCTGCGTACCGTAATCGCTGGTCCGGACAAGCATGTGATGCATCAGCCCGCTGGCGGCGAATCCCAATGCGATACCGCCGAGCACTTCGCGGAGAAACATAACCAGTGCATCGCCCGCCGTCGGCTGTTCGGTGCCGACGGCGACGGTCACGAAGATGGTAAATACCACAACGCCGACGCCATCGTTAAACAGGGACTCGCCGGTTATGATCGCTTCGAGCTTCGGCGGCATGCCGACCTTTCCCAGAATGGCGAGCGCGGCGATGGGATCGGTGGGAGAAATGAGCGCTCCGAAAATCAGCGCATAAATAAGCGTCAGTCCGACACCAAAAAACGCGAACAAGCCCCAAAGTGAGCCGCCGATCAGGATTGCGGCGATGAGGGTCGCGCCGATGGCCAACGTGAGAATGACCCATTTCTCCTCGCCCAGAACGCGCGCTTTGACGTTGATACTCCCGGCAAACAGCATGAAACACAGCACGCCGTTGAGCAGCGTTTCATGAAGGGCGAGACTGGTGACGAAGGCTTGAACCTCTGGCACCAAATCTATGACACCCGTGGCTTTGAGCACGCCAATGAAAAGCGTTCCGACGAGTGCCAAGACCATCAGGCCAATGGTCTGTTGAAGCCCCAGAAAGCGCTCGTTCAGGTAAGCGAACAGCGCCGTCAGGCCCAGAACGATGGCAATGGTCAGGAATATGGTCACGCGAGCCCCCTGCTATATTCAGACGTCAAGGTTGAGGCCGGGCGACCGCGCTCACCGTCTATTGTGTATCCCTGAACGAGCGATACCCTCAGAGAGGGGTGAAATCACCACCAAATGTGCGGGATCCCCTTGATCCGGCAGCCGCCGTGGGTGAAGGTGTCCTGGAGGCCGCAGTCGCTCCCCATTTCGATGGAAAGCTCGCCGTCCTTGCAGGACTTCGGGCGGCCATAAAACCGGTAGCCGTCCACCGGCCCGTCCTCGCCGCCCTTGTAGGCGAAACGATCGGTCCGCCAGCCGTAAACGTCCACATCGCTCATTGTCATGCCGTGGTTGCCCAAAACCTGCTCGACCGTGTTCAAGCATACTTCGTCTTGGGCGCGTACAGGGGCCGGCGCCGCCGCAATGATCAGAGCAGCGAATGTCAGCAAAACAGCAATATTCCGCATTTTTCCCACCTCATTTCTCCCAATTCCATACCCTACGTCATCGCCCGTCGAGTGGTCCAGGCTCGAGTACTAATATGCACCAAACCGCACTTCCAGCTCTTCAACGGCGCCACTATTCCACACGCGAAACCTCGACGCCATCGCGCAAGGCGAGAACCGTCCCCTCGGCCAGCGGCTCCCATCCTTCGCCGGTCAGCGGCACACTGGCCAGATAGACAACGGTCGTGTCGGGATCCGGCGCCTCCACGCTGAGTCCCTTGACCGACAAGCCGCTTTGTCGGGCAAAGCTGAGGCCAGGAGGCCGCGCCTCGCTGAAGGTCCCGCCGCCTTCATCCCAATGCCGCTTGTGGGCGTGGGCAAAGAGCACGTCGCCATCAGAATACAGAAAGTTGGCGGGCCCCATGGACGCGAGCTCACCGGCCACTTCTCCGACGATCGACAGCCGGTTCGCAAGCGGCGGTGGCTCCTCGCTCGCGCGCCATAGCGGAGCGAGACGTTCCAGGAGCATACAGAAGGCGTACTCGGAATCCGTCTCGCCGGTGGGCCGGAAGCCGCCGGATCGCAACCTCAGCTTACTCCAGATTCCCTCGAACCCGCCGTTGTGCGCGAACAGATGCATGCGCCCGCCAAGCTCCCGCATAAACGGATGGGTGTTGGCGAAGCTGGGATCTCCGGCCGTGGCGTATCGGACGTGGGCAATGACGCAGTTACTGGTCAGCGGCCGCGATTCGATCAACCGCACCCAGGGACTTTCGCTTGCCGGTCCCGGTTCCTTGATGAGGAGCGCGTCCCTGCCCTCGCGATATGCTATTCCCCATCCTGACTTATTGGGGTGCATCAGACCGCCGTGCTCGGCAAAGGCATGCAGCGAGTAGGTAACCGTTACTGGCACCGAACTCGAAACGGCAAATAGCTCACACATTGTCTTTGCCCCTTCGCGGTCCGAATTTTAGTGGTGGAACCCACTGGCCTCGTCGCCGCCGAGCGGCCGGGAAATGGGATGATCCCTGAAGTATTCGAGGCATCGCTTCAGGTCGTCCATTAACAGCGCGCACAGGTCCTTGCTGACGCCATGGCGAACCAGGATGCGCTGGATGACGAGATCTTCGCGATTGGCCGGCAGAGAATAGGCCGGCACCTGCCAGCCGCGGCTGCGAAGACGATCGGCGAGGTCGTACAGCGTGTAGCCATTGGTATCGAAGCCGTCCTTGAGCTTCCAGGCCACGGCCGGAATGCCGCCGTTCGGATCGCCGCCGTAGATAATCTCGAACGGCGGCAATTTGGCGATTTCCTCGGCGATGTAGCGGGTCGTCTCGTAACACGCGTTGTGGATCTTGCGGTAGCCTTGCCGGCCGAGACGGAGAAAGTTGTAATACTGGCAGACAATCTGTCCCCCGGGACGGGAGAAATTCAGGGCCAGGGTCGGCATGTTGCCGCCGAGGTAGTTCACGTTAAAAATTAGATCCTCGGGAAGATCCACGGTTTCCCGCCAAATAATCCAGCCCACGCCAAGCGGCGCCAATCCGAATTTGTGACCGGAGGTATTGATGGACTTGACCCGGGGAATGCGGAAATCCCACTCCAGGCCGGGCGCGCAAAAGGGAGCGAGAAAACCGCCGCTGGCACCGTCCACGTGCATGGGGATGTCGAGCCCGGTATCCCGTTGCAAGTCATCCAGGGCATTGGCCACCGCCTTTACCGGTTCGTAGTCGCAGGTGAAGGTAACGCCGAGCGTGGGAACCACGCCGATGGTGTTTTCGTCGCAGCGTTTGAGGACCTCTTCCGGGGTCATCAGCAAGCGCCCTTTTTCCATGGGAATCTCGCGGTGTTCGATATCCCAATAACGGGCGAACTTGTGCCAACAGATCTGCACCGGGCCGGTGATCAGGTTCGGCCTATCGGTTGGTTTTCCCTGCGCTTTCACCTTGGCCCGCCAGCGCCGCAACATCGCCATGCCGCCGAGCATCGCCGCCTCGCTGGAACCCGTGGTGGAGCAGCCGATGGTGTTGGCTGCGTCCGGCGCGTTCCACAAGTCGGCCATCATATGGACGCAGCGTTTCTCGATCTCCGCCGACTGCGGATACTCGTCCTTGTCCACCAAGTTCTTGTCGATACAGAGATCCATCAGGTCGTGGACCTCCGGCTCGACCCAGGTTTGGCAAAAGGTGGCCAGGTTCTGGCGCGAATTGCCGTCGAGCATCAACTCGTCTCGAACGACGCTGAACGCTTGCCTCGGGGAATGTTGATCCTTCGGTATGGTATACTTGGGCATGACGACCGACAGGTCGTCCGAGGCATAGACGTCATCAAGCAATTGTGCTCGGATGTCGTTCTTGGCATGAAGCGGCATGGTTGGAATTCTCCTGTTTGGCGGCGGTTAGCGGAACGTTAGCATGGCGGTTGTGTTAATCAGAAGCTGGGCCGGTGTGAAAGCGGCGCCATTGTTTATGGATAAAGAGGAACTTTAAGGTGAGAAAAGCACGTCTGATTTTGTCACTTTTCATGGTCGGCTTTTTGGCCGTATCGGTAGCGGCCTGCGCCGGTTCAAGCACGAGCGAAAGCACCGGAGAATACGTCGACGATTCGGTCATCAGCAATAAAGTGCGGGCCCAGATCGTTGGCAATGAAGCTCTGAGCATCTTCGACATCAACGTCGAAACGTTCAAAGGCATTGTCCAGTTAAGCGGCTTCGTCGACACGGAGCAAACCAAGCAACTCGCGGGTGATGTTGCCGCAAGCGTGGACGGCGTCAAGGAAGTGCAAAACAACATCTCGGTCAAATAGCACATGGTGATTTTGCGGTAAGATCGTGGCCGGCGAGGCGCAAAGCCTCAGCCGGCCTGCTCAACTTGTTCGATACCGGCGGAATCGTCGTACCAGCCCGATCGTTTTTGGCCATCGAGGATCCGCTTGGCCTTTTGGGAAAACGCCGTCGCGTCGCCGTAGGTGACGATCCCCTTGTCTTTGAGACGCGGCAGCAGGCAGGCCAGCGTCTCGGCCTCCACCAAGCTGTCACCGAGAGCGTTGTGCCGGTCGCTCACATCGACCCCGAGGTATTGGGTCAGTCCCTCCAGGTTGTCGTTGGGGAGGTCGTCGATCAAGGCGACGCCCAGCAAAAGAATGTCGAGAAACGGCGGGTCCTGCCACGGCAGACCGGCGCGGCGGCTTTCGTGGCGGAGCATGGCGATGTCGAAGGGAATGTTGTAGCCGACCATTACCGTGCCCTCGAGCAGCGGCTTGCAGCTTCCCCAGGTTTCGGCAAAGTCCGGCGCGACGGCGACCTCGTCGTCGCTGATGTGGTGAACACGGGTCGCGGCCGGCGGAATGGGTTGGTGCGGGTTGCACAACTGGTGGAAGGTCACATGCCTGAACACCCGCTGGCCCACCATGCGAACGGCGCCGATGGACACCACCCGGTCGTTCTTGACGTCGAGACCGGTGGTTTCCGTGTCCAGAACCAGCATGGGAAGCGCGGCGAGCGGCGTGTCGTCGGCGATGGGGCCCGGTTCCGGCAGCGGGTCCAGCACTTCGAGATCGTACTCCAGCGCCAGCGCCCCGGCGGCGGGATCGGCGAGGAAATGGACGACGATGCCGCCTTCGTGCAAGCGCACCACCTTGGCCGCCAACGGTTCGCGGTCGGGCACATTAAGGGTCGTGGACACCGGCCGGTAGGGATCGCCGGCCGACAGCACGGCGGCACGGAACGAGTCCGCATCGACGGAGGCGGATATGTGTTGCCCTACCGCGAGAGCGCCTGGGGCGAGCAAGTCCTTGGCGGATTCGTTCACCATCCCGACCACGCCCTCGGGCGAGGTGACGATGATCGGCAGCGAGAACGACCTGAGAATGCTCTCCAGATGGGTATCGGGAACCGCCTCCGTCCGCTTCACGTAATCCGCCAGTTGGCGCACCGCCTGATGGATCTGCTTGAGCTCGGCGCCGCCGTCGTCGGCCGAGTCCGGCGGGATCACCGCATGCGCCCGGCTGGCCATGGTCAGGACATCGCCGCGCAGCCGCTCGAGCCCGCGAAAGTGATCCCTGAGCGCAGCGTAAACATAAGAGAGCGCGAGACCGCCGATAACCAGGCAGGCGATAAACACCCACTCCTGCGGACCGGCATCGATCAGCTTCGGAAAGGCGTCGATACCGAGCAGAACGCACAGCCCGACGAACGCCGCGATAACCACCAGCAGCGACCATCGGATCGCGGCCTGAGTACTGCCTTTCAATGCGCTCATCGTCCCCTCCACCCCGAAATCTCGTTCTCGCCGTCACATTGTGACGGTCTTTCGGGGTTTTCCGCAAGGGACTGGCGCGCCCAAACGCACATCCGCGACGCCGGTCACCACGCCGCAGCTTGCTGGCGCCAAGCGAAATCAGCCGGATCGTTCCACAACGGACAAACCGGCCGTCAATCAGCAGTCAGCCAGCGGTTCAAAAATACCGCCGGTTGGGCCGGTGGTCCGAGACCCGCCTTTGGATGGGCCTCGTGACCCGAGGCTCGGCGGCTTGCCTGACCGCCCGTTCGATCCATTCTCCCAATTTCATGTCCTCCCGTCGGGCGGCCGCGCGCGCGGTCTTTCGGGCCGCGAGGGACACGCCGGCGATGGTCCATTTGTCCGAAGAAGTTTGATCAGCCATCGAGGTTTTCTCCCTAGGTTTCGACGTCATTCTTGCCGCGCCGGAGTGGCACCCTGCACTGGGACGGGCTCCTTAAGAGACCCAAATCAACACCTATGGAAACGGGAGAAAGTCTACCACGATTTGGGGGTATTGGCGAGATGGAACCCGGTCGCTGGGACCACTAGCCGAGTCGCCGCTCGATGCGCTTGGCCCCAGTGTCCGCCATCCCCATGTAAGGACTGACGTAACGAGGAGACAAGCGATGGAATGGAGCCATTCACGGATCATGAGCACGGCTGACGGCGGTACCGCGGTCGTCGTCGACGGTGAAAACGGGTGGGAGGCGATGCCGTTCGGGATGGATGGCGGAAGCCGGGGCACTTGTTCCACCCGCGAAGAGGCCATCGAGATGGTGGAGTCTCTGCGCGGCGACATCACCTGCTGCGTCGGCCACCTCGCCGAAGACTCCGATCGCTGATGGTGGAATCCTGGTGCGGACTTCGGTCATCTTTCCAGATGCTTTCGTCAGGCCCTCGTCGTGCTATGCTTCGCTTTCGGGCTTAAGAGATCATTGTTAAAAGATCGAGCACCTATCATGACAACGCGCGATACCCCGCTGGCTGAGCGGGCCAACGACGGCACGCCGCAATACAACGATACCGTCGAAGAAAGCTATCGCCGGCTCCAATACCGGACATCCATCTACGCCGAGATCCCCAAACCCGGAAGCGGTCTTCGCCTCGGCATCTACCAGGCTGAAGCTGCCTGCGGCGAAGGCGCCACGGATAAGAACATGCGGCGCCTGGAATTGGCGGTCGGCCACGCCAAACGGTTCGACGTCGGCCTTCTAACATTCCCCGAATTGTTCGTTCCGGGATACACCCTTGATCGGTACTCCGCGCGAGCGGTGTCGGAATACAAAGATGGTCCCAGCATTTCCCGTGCGCGTCAGATCGCTCGCGACAACGCAATGGGCCTCGTGGTACCCTATGGCGAGAAAGTCGACGGTCCCGGCGGCCGGACCTCTCATTTCGACAGTATCGCCGTCATCGATGAACACGGGCAGTTGCTGGACAGCTACCGCAAGACCCATTTGTATGCCCAGCAGGAACGGGATGACTGGGACATCGGCGACAGCGACTTCCCGGTTCACCGGATCCAGGATTTCCCTGTCGGCATTCTCAATTGCTACGAATGCGAATTTCCGGAACTGGTTCGGATTCTCGCCCTCAAAGGCGCCAAGCTGATCGTCGGCCCGACGGCGGCCGATACCTACTACCGCTTGCCCAATGGCGAACGGAGCCGCGTGCCCTACCCGGACGTGTCGAGGGTGCAGTTCGCCGCCCATGCGTTCGCCAACAACCTGTTCTTCGCTTACAGCAATCATTGTGGCTACGAGTCCCGCGGCGGCGACGCCTGGCACTACCGGGGCAACAGCATCGTTTACGGTCCCCATGGCGACACGGTGGTCGCCGCCGGTCATCAACAGGACACCTTGCTGGTCGCCGATTGCGTGCCCGCGTTCTACGGCCGGACCCACCCGGAGCCGGGTTTTCATTATCTCAAGGACCGTCGCCCCGAGCTTTACCAACAACTGGTCGCGCGCGACGCCCGCTTCATCGACATTACCGATCGTGACGTGGACGAACAGACGGATTTGTTCGAAGGCGGGTTCAGCTACCCGGGTTCGCAGGCCGGCAAGACCATCGAATAACCACCTGCCTGCTCAGGGTTCGATGCGGTAGCGGCGGCCGGATTCGACGGTGACCCGCTTGTCGATCTCGTCGGCGCGAAAGCGGCCCGACAGCACCGCCCGCACGTCGTCCACCACTTCCTTGCGGATGCGGTAATACTGATGATTGGCGTGCAGGGTCTCGGTCTTGTCCACCTTGCTGCAATCGATAGCGGCGACGCGGCTGCTCAGCCCGCTGAACGTCCGGGGCCCGTTTGTGCCCAGGCGGTCCGGGTTGAACTTGGTGGTGTCGCTGATGGTCAGCGCGCCGTCATCGGCACTGTGATAGACGTGGATAAAGCGCGCCAGTTGCGGCAGCAAACCCATCTTATTCACATCCTCCAGCGCGTCGTCGTCCTCGTCCGCCGCCATCAGGAAGGCGTTGGCGAACACCTTGGGCAGATTGGTTCGGCCCGGCGTCGAACTTGCCGGATCGCCCAGGAAGTTGTTGATCCCGAGAATGGCGTGGCGGAACGCCCAGTTCCCCATGCTGTGGGCGACGATGTGGATCGGCTGATCGCATCGGCCGAGCTCGTTGAGAACGTCCCAGAACCGCATAAAAAACCGTGCCGCGGCCGCCCCCGACGCGGCTGCGTCGTCGCGGTCGCTGTGATACTCCCACGGCGGGATGGTCCGTCCGTTCGACGGCCATGAAAACACGATCATGTGCGGCTCGTAGGGCTCGCCGCCGTCGGGTGGATCGATCAAGTAGCGCTCCTTGACCTGAGCGGCCCGCTGCAAGCTGCTCTCGAAGGTGTTGGCGAAACCGGGAATAAGGACGATCACGTCGCGCCGTCCCTTTTTTGCCTCGTGGCGGATTTCGCGAAGCAGCCGCGAACTGCCGAGGAGCCCGCCGCGCCCGGTTTTCGGATTGGGTTTCCGCTCCGCCAAGATTTCGACGGAACGCACCTTGTAGCCCTCGTCCCAATCACCGGAGACGTGATCCACCTCGGCCCGTCCGACACGATAAAACTGTGGGCCGTCCTCGTTGAACCGCTCGCCGAACACCGCGTCGCGCTTTCTCGGCCGGTCGCGATTGGTCACGAAATAAACTGTCGTCATGGTATTGCCTCCCAGCCGTCCCATTCCACGGTCATGCGGGTTGTGCCGGGATTTACAATTGTTGTTACCCGGCCCTCCCAATTGATCGAATCATGACACGAATGGCCGCGAGCATCAAATCCGCGAACAAGGGCCGATCTTGCGGCGGGTTTTTACTCTGAAATTGGTGTCCCCAGACATGATCGAGGTCATTGCTTTATCCCCTCTTGACAGAGCTGGCGGCGCCGCGCCCCCCTTGCAGTGCCCGGCGGCGCTCGCCTCTCCGTCGATCGATCTGCCGCCCCTCAATCGTGACCATTACGGTCAGTCAGGCCGCTTCACGACAGATAACTAGCCGTAGTCGATTTCTAGCGGCAGAACTGTGAACTGGTTCACAAAGTGGAACATTTTTTTGTCGCCGCTCGCACGATCGGGGCGGCCGGCCCGCCGCGCACCGGGCAGGCACGCGACGAACGTCGAAGTGCGCGGCTACGGCAAATCCATGCAGTTGGCGTAGTACGTGGTGGTGGCCGGCCAGTCGGAGAACACGCCCTTTACTTTCACGTCCTGGGCAAGAACGTGCAGCAATTCCAGCGTGACGCCGTCATTGTCGGTGGCATCCTTGATGGTCTGAAAATACCAGCCGCCGCCGGCATCGAGCGGACCGGAGCGTTCGAGCGTCCAGGTGATGATGTCGAGCCCGGCGTCCCGGGCCGCCTTGGCATACACCGAAGGCACGATCTTTCCGTTGTCGTCGAGCGCCACCAGCATCCACATGGGCGGCGCGATGATCTTGACGCCCTCCTTGGCCAGCGTCTCCATATCGGGTGACCAGGTGGCGGGGTTTGTGTGGTCGAAGGCCTTGTCGTCGTAACGGTCATCCAGATAGACCGCCTGGACGCCGAACTCCGGTTCGTTGGCGATCCAGTAGCGCACGTCGTCGATGTTGAAGGACTGGGCGAACACGCGGGACGGATCGATACCGGCCGCCTTGTACTCGTCGATCAGCTTCTGGGCATAGGCTTCCTGGGTGAAGTCGCCGTCGAAGGGCATGTCGACGCTGGGGCTCTTGAGTTCGGGGGTAAACTTCACCCCGAGTTCGTCGAACAGCTTGATGCTCTCGGCGTGGGTCATCAGCTTACCGGGATTGACGTAGAGATCGGTGCGCCAATCGGCGGTGCCGCCCAGGTATTCCTCCACCGTGGTGGCGGCCTTGTCGGCGGCGTCCATTTTGCCCTTAAGGGTCTTGAATTCGGCAAGGGTGATATCGCTGGTGCAGCATTTGGCGCCGGCCTTTTTATCGGCGGCGGGATCAGCCGGCGTGAACGGAGCCGTGCACTTGGCCGCCAGTTCGGGGACGGCCAGAATGTTGGTGGTGGTGTGGAGATCGCATTGGGAATGGCGGCAGACCAGTTCCTTGTCCTTGGTGAATGTGACATCGCATTCGAGGATGCCGGCACCCATGACCGCAGCCGCCTCGTAGGACTCCTTGGTGTGTTCGGGGAATTGCATGGGCGCGCCCCGATGGCCAATGGAGAAATCCCTGCGGACGAACGGGCCGTCGGCGCATTTCGCCAGCGTCTCCTTGAGCGCGCTGTCTTTTAGTTGATCCAGCAAAAAGAACGGACGCGGCCCCAACTGCGCCTCCGCCGCCGGGTCTGCGCGGACGTCGGCAACACCGGCAATGAAGGTTGCGGCCAATGCGGCCATAAATGTGGTTCTTATCGCATTCATGATTATTCTCCCCTAACCAAGTCGGTCCTAAACACTCGACCGCGAGGCGTATCACCGCCTGATGACGGTGCGGTGACATCTATGTGAACCATCCATGACGGCGCTGTTCTGGCCGGTCGGTGTGATATGGGGATCGCCGCCGATGTTTTCCGATATAATTGACGGACCACAGGGCCTATATCCCTATAACGACGAACCCCGCTCAGCCACGACGACACGCGCACCGCCATGATCGACCTGTACACCGCCGCCACCCCCAACGGTTTCAAGGCCTCCATCGCGCTCGAGGAACTGGCCCTGCCCTACGAGGTTCACGCCATCGACTTGGCGAAACAGGATCAGAAGGAACCCTGGTTCCTGGAGATCAATCCCAATGGCCGCATCCCGGCCATCCGCGACCGCGACGCCGACGGTTTCGCGGTGTTCGAGTCCGGCGCCATCCTGATCTATCTGGCGGAAAAGACGGGCAAGCTCATGCCGACGGACACCAAGGGCCGATTGCTGGTGCTGCAATGGCTGATGTTTCAGATGGGCGGCGTTGGGCCAATGATGGGCCAGGCCAACGTGTTCTTTCGCTATTGGGAAGATAAGATCCAGCCGGTGATCGATCGCTATCAAAACGAGACCAAGCGTCTGCTCACCGTCCTTGACACCCGCCTTCAGGACAACGAATACCTGGCCGGCGACTATTCCATCGCCGACATCGCCAACTGGGCCTGGGCCCGCAGCCACCGCTGGTCCGGTGTCGACATCGACGACCTGCCGCACCTGCAACGCTGGATCGCGCAACTGGCCGAACGCCCGGCCTGCCAAGCCGGCATCAAGGTGCCGTATGACGTGGCTGCCCTATCGAGAGAAGACGGCAAGGGCGCCGAGGAGTTCTCGCGCAACGTCCGCACCTTCGTCCAGCGGTAACCAACGTTTGCATTGGCGCACGGCAGGATTGAAAATCGCTATCCGTCGTCGTCCGCAAGTTCGCTCGCCGTATAATTAGCAATCAATTCGTGCCTATCCGATTAAGATAGACAGCCACCACAAATCGGGTTGCCGCACACATCCTTTTTAAGGCAGCAATTAGCCATAAGCGGTAATTAGGCCCACTGTGAAGTGCAGCTTTGGCTACGTGCTCCCGAGCGCCTTTGGTGAATCAGAAAGGAAGTATCGATCCGAGATGGTCAGTGCACAGTGGGGTCCCGACCGCAACACCGCTTGTATTTCTTGCCAGACCCGCAGGGACAAGGGGCGTTGCGTCCTACCTTTTGACGCCGGCGGATAAAAGCTCCATTTTTAGGGAGATACGCGCTCCGCTGAGTGAGAAAATAGGCGTGTATCCGCGTGACCCCCGCCGCAGAGGCTATAATGAGATCTTCACGCTTCTTTCCATCGATCGGTTCTTTAAATGGTCGAAAAGTCGGGTCAGGGTCGTTCTCGTAAGCAAGGGCCATAATCGGCACAATTGGGCCGCCATGCTCTTCGTCATTGATCAGCACTGACCAGATATCGTGGCGCAGATGCACGCCCGTCAGAAAGCCATTCGCCCAATCATTGCCGCCATATTCGCCCCGCTCGTTTTCCCGAACCAATGGAAGGTATACTTCACCCTCACTCAGTTGATGGTTCACGTGATTCCAATGCCGGCCTACCAGCGTCATAAATCGTTGTGCTTCCTCCGAACTCTCAAAAATCAAATCGCCGTCCTCGGTTCCGCCTTGCTGAATGACGGACATATACTCGCTTGGCATGATGAAATCTGGACAGCATGCCAAGGCGGCGAAAAATCCATCCAACGCTTCAATATTCGGAATTTTCCCACCATCCACTCGAGCGAGGAAGCCATCGATCTCCGTCAACTCGGCGTCGGTTAGTTCTGAGGCATTGGTCATCGCAGTCTCTGTCGATCAAGGTCGGTGACGGGTCGAAACGATAGGCTGGCTCGTGACCTGATCTCGCTGATCCCATCCCTATGTGTCAACAGGCATTCCCCAGATGATTGCCAGTTCACACCATCAGGATAGCCATTCGGGCTCTTGACGGCACTTGTGAGGCCGATGGTGATGGCCAGAGCGCTCCGCCGGCTGCAGGGACCGGCGCCGATAATCCGGGCCCGGGATAACGTATGAGGGGTCGGGGTCAATAGGCTAATCTACCAGGGTAAGGTTTACGGCCCGATACGGGCCCGCCGCGCCCGGGAAAGCGACAGAAAAGTGCTCGTGGGCCGCATCAACTTAAAAATCGTGAGCCTACCTCACAGGCACACACCCAAGCGGGGTGTTTATACACGCGAAAGGTTCGTTGTTTCAACGCATGTCAAACCATAAATTTGCCAGATTTCGCGCCTTATTCTCAATGTTTTCCTGTACTTGCTCGCACACCGTTTGCGTGCGCGCCTTTTTCCGAGAAACGCAGCATGCTTGGTTATATTGATTGGATCGTTATCGGTCTTTATTTCGTTTTGGTCTTTGGAATTGCCTACTGGGCGACGCAGATCGACACGTCCGTTCGGGAATCCTCGGCCAGCTATTTTCTGGCGGGGCGAAACGTCGGCTGGTTCGTCATCGGTGCGTCCCTTTTTGCCTCCAACATCGGTTCGGAGCACCTGGTGGGACTTGCCGGCGCCGGCGCGTCGGGCGGTGTGGCCGTTGGTCAGTTCGAGATCCTGGCCTCGCTAATCCTGCTGCTGCTGGGCTGGGTGTTCGTGCCGTTTTATATCCGAAGCGGCGTATTCACCATGCCGGAGTTTTTGGAACGCCGGTACTCGGCAGGCGCGCGGTGGTACCTCGCGGTGATCTCGGTCATCGGTTACGTGCTCACCAAGATCTCGGTGACCATCGCCGCCGGCGGCATCGTCTTCGAGTCGCTCATGGGGCTCGATTTCTGGACCGGCGCCTTCGTGGTCGTTGTCGCAACCGGGATCTACACGGTTTTCGGTGGGCTGCGCGCGGTGCTGTACACCGATATGCTGCAGGCGCTGATCTTGATCGGCGGCGCCGTGCTGGTCACCGTGATCGGGCTCGCCGAGTTGGGTGGCTGGGGGGTCATGCGCGAAGCCGCCGGAGACGCCTTTTTCAGCATTTGGAAACCCATGTCGCATCCCGACTTCCCCTGGACCGGGATCCTGCTGGGCGCGCCCATCCTCGGCGTTTGGTATTGGTGCACCGACCAGTTCATCGTGCAACGCGTGCTGTCGGCCGCGAATATGGATCAGGCGCGCCGCGGCACCATCTTCGGCGGCTATCTGAAGATCCTCCCCATCTTCATCTTTGTCATTCCGGGGATCATCGCCCATGCGCTGGCGGAGACCGGGCGGCTGGACCTGGGACATCCTGACGAAGCACTACCGACCCTGATCGCCACCCTGCTGCCCGTGGGAGTAAAGGGCCTGGTCGTTGCTGGGCTGCTGGCCGCGCTGATGAGTTCGCTTTCGTCGGTATTCAATTCGTGCTCCACCCTCATCACCTGGGATATCTACAAAAAGCTGAACCCCGCGGTATCGGACCGCCGGCTGGTGTTTGTCGGTCAGTGCGCCACCGCCGTGCTGGTGGTGTTGGGGCTGTTGTGGATCCCGGTGATGCAATTCGTCTCGGGACAGCTTTATCAGTACATGCAGAGTGTCCAGGCCTATATCTCGCCGCCGATCGCGGCGGTGTTTCTGCTGGGGGTGTTTTCCAAACGGGTGAATGCCAGCGGCGCCATTGCATCTCTGGCCACTGGTTTCGTCCTGGGCATGGGGCGGCTCGTCGCCGAGATCTTCGAGGATGACCTCGGCGGCTTGCTCTACGCCTACGCCAACATCAATTTCCTCCACTTCGCGATCTTGCTGTTCGCCATTTGCGTTGCGGTGCTGGTGATCGTGAGCCTGCTCACGCCGAAACCGTCGGAGGACCAGATTGCCGGTCTCACATACGCGACGACGAGCGCGGACGAAGCGCCGAAGCCCTCCGGTTGGCGGCGGACGGATCTTTACCTTTCGGTCGGCCTGATCGCTTGCGTGGCCGCTGTTTGGCTGTTCTTTACGGGATAGAATCATGAAAAACGCAGGTTATCTCATGGCGGGTGTATTGGCATTGACGATCAGCGCCGAGCGGGCGAACGAGGCAGCGGCCGCCGAAGGCAATGCCAATGAGTGGCCGAAAATCGAGAGCGCCATCGCCGCCGATCCCGAGGTCGAGGCCCGTGTTCAGGAGCTGCTCGACCGGATGACGCTGGAACAGAAAGTGGGCCAGATCATTCAGGGCGAAATCGCTTCCGTCACACCGGAGGATGTGAAAGCCTTCCATTTGGGCAGCGTACTGAACGGCGGCGGCAGCTATCCCGGCGGCAAAAAGGACGCCGGGGCGTCCGACTGGGTCGCTGCTGCCGATGCCTATTACGACGCCTCCATGGACGCGTCGGGCGGCGGGATTGCTATTCCGGTGATTTGGGGCACGGACGCGGTGCACGGCCATAGTAACGTTATGGGCGCTACGCTGTTCCCCCACAATGTGGGCTTGGGCGCGACCCGTAACCCCGACCTGGTGCGCCGAATTGCCGAGGCCACGGCGCGCGAGGTGGCGGCCACCGGGCTCGATTGGACCTTCGCGCCGACGGTGGCGGTGACGCGCGACGACCGCTGGGGCCGAGCCTACGAAAGTTATTCCGAGGACCCGGCCCTGGTCGCCTCCCTCGCCGGGCCCATTGTCTCCGGCTTGCAGGGCGATGGCGCTTCCGGCGAGACCTTCGGACCGGCCAACGTGGTCGCCACCGCCAAGCACTTTATCGGCGACGGCGGAACCGAGCTCGGGCGCGATCGCGGCAACGTGGTCATGGACGAGGACGAACTGCGCGAGGTTCACGGCGCCGGGTACCAAACGGCGTTGGCCGCCGGAGCGCAGACGGTGATGGCGTCCTACAACAGCTGGAACAACCAGCGCATGCACGGCAACCGCTATCTGCTGACCGACGTCCTTAAAGACCGCATGGGTTTCGACGGTTTCGTCATCGGCGATTGGAACGGTCATACGCTCGTCCCCGGATGCTCCGACGCCAGCTGCCCGGCCGCCATCAACGCCGGCGTAGATATGATCATGGTGCCCACCGACTGGAAGGCATTTTACGGCAACACGCTCGCCCAGGTCCGCGCCGGCGATATAGCGGAAGAGCGGCTCGACGACGCGGTCCGGCGGATCCTGCGGGTCAAGGTGCGCGCCGGTCTGTTCGACAAGGGCCGCCCATCGTCTCGGCCGCTGGCGGGTAAAACCGAATGGATCGGCCATCCCGACCACCGCGCGCTGGCCCGCAAGGCGGTTCGCGAATCGCTGGTGTTGTTGAAGAACGACGGCGGCATACTGCCGCTCGATCCCAGTAAGACTATTCTCGTGGCCGGCGATGGCGCCGACAACATCGCCAAGCAGTCGGGCGGATGGACCCTCACCTGGCAGGGGACCGACACCGAAAACGCCGACTTTCCGGGCGCCACCTCTATCTACGCCGGCATCCGCGACGCGGTCGAAGCAGCCGGCGGCCAAGCGATCCTGAGCCCGGATGGCGATGTGGAAATGCCGCCCGACGCGGCCATCGTGGTGTTCGGCGAGGAGCCCTACGCAGAAATGCCGGGCGATGTCGCGAGCATCGACTACCAGCCCGGCGACCGCCGGGACTTAGCGCTCCTCAAGCGGCTGAAGGCGCAGGGAATTCCCGTGGTCGCCGTTTTCCTGACCGGACGTCCGCGCGCGGTCAATTCCGAGATCAACGCTGCCGATGCCTTCGTGACGGCCTGGCTGCCGGGGAGCGAGGGCGGCGGGGTCGCCGACGTGTTGCTTCGCGCCGCCGATGGGTCGACCCCCCATGACTTCACCGGAAAGCTTCCCGTCTCTTGGCCCGCCCAGGCCGACCAGGTCCCCGTCAATACGGACGGGCAAGGCGGCAGTTCGGGCGGCGACGCGCAGTTCCCCTACGGTTTCGGCCTCACCTATTCCGATCGCACCGATCCCGCCCCGCTTCCCGAAGCCGGCGGGTCGGACGGCGGCGATAATCGCGGGGGTCTGTCTCTGTTTCACGGGCGCGCAATGCCCCCGCTCGAGCTTTACGCCGGAGACGGCGGCGCCTGGAACGTGACGGTGTTCAGCGGCGGCGTCGAGCCCGAGGGAGGGCAGCCGCTCAAGGTGGTCGAAGTCAGCCGCCAGGAGCCGAAAGACGCTCTCCAGATTACATGGCCGGGGAACGCGAACGGCCACGTGTTCCTGCAGGGACTGCTGCCGGTGGACGCGTCGGCTATTTCCACAAGTGCCCCGGATGTGGAGGACACGGGTGTGCTGTCCATGACCCTTCGCGTCGATGCACAGCCCACGGCCGAGGTGTTCGCGCAGATGGACTGCGGAACCGGGTGCTCGGCATCGGTCCCGCTCGGCCAAATGCTGGGCGAGGTGGCACCCGGAGAGTGGACCACCGTGACTGTTGACCTCGGCTGTTTTATCGAGGCCGGCGCGCGGCTGGACCGGCTGGAGACGCCGTTCCGGCTCCACACCGCGGGACGCACCACTCTGAGCCTCTCGGACGTGCGTTTGGAGCCAAGCGGTGCAAAGGCCGCGAATCTTTCCTGCGTAAAATAGCGGCCGCGCGAAAAAATATTCTCCCTTCACTTTAATTTGACCACGCGACGCCTTGCTACCTCGGCACCGATTTGCACGCCCGATCCCGGCGCTTAGCTATACATCTTAACCCTTTGGTAACGATCGTATTTCGCAACGATCCGCAGCGCGCTTCACTCAGCGGCGTTCACCAAAAATAAACCCTCACCAATCATAATTCGGCCTACCCTGATTGGGGATTTTTGTGTAGTGTATTCGCAATGACAATAAAAATGCCATAATTCAGGAAATGTGACCTGAATATGGCGTCATGAAGAACAGGAAGGACGCCGCGTTGACGATGCTGAGGATAGCAAAGAAAGTGCGCATTCGCCTTGTGAACCTGCTGGTCGTCGCTATGATGACGCTATGCCTTCCTCTTGTTGCGAATGCCCGCATGGAGCAGCCTGAGGGCGTTACGCCAACGACCCCGCCGCCCGGATTCGTCGGCGTTGACGGAAAACGATTCGTCACACCCGACGGCGCACCCCTCAATCTCCGGGGGATCAATCTCGGCAATTGGCTGGTGCCCGAAGGCTATATGTTCAAGTTCGACAACGCCACCTCGCCGAAATTGATCTATACGGCCATCGAACAGCTCGTCGGCGATCGGGCGGCGCGGGATTTCTGGACCGAATTCCGCGAAACCTACATCACGCACGCGGACATTCGCTATATCAAGAGTCTCGGCTTCAATTCCATTCGCGTTCCCCT
>CAKZLS010000305.1 GCA_937127205.1 uncultured Rhodospirillales bacterium | reverse complement strand
ACACCCTTATCTTCTTCATGGATAATCATTCCGCCATTCTCCACAGTTCAGACCCTGGACGCCAGTGCCCAGGGCCGTCGCGTTGGCAGTTATTCTCGTCGTGGAGCTAGTAAGCAAGCGGAATATAAGCAAGCTTACTATTGCTTTGCTTTCGTTTTTACCAGTCACGCTCACCGCTCGCCCTTAAATAAACGCTAAATACTTATTTTCTTTATTATAATATTTATATTCATTACTTAAATAATTAATATCAGTTATTTCCGAAAGTCATTGCATTTAAACAATATAAACTCTACGATACAATAAATTTGGTGGATGATGGCAGCAATAATTGTTGAGAATTCCTCTCAACTTCTACACCGGTGCCGCTTTTTATTACGCCAAACGAGGGAATTTGGGCGCGTAGCCTGTAACCAGAAGTGGAGAATTCAATGAATGCTGCCGCAAGTGTACCAACCACCAACGCGAAGCTGATCGCCTGGGTCGACCAGATGACGGCGCTGTGCAAACCCGATCAGGTGGTTTGGGCGGACGGATCGGAAGAGGAATACGACCGCCTGTGTCAACAGATGGTCGATGGCGGAACCTTCATCCGTCTTAACCCGGAGAAGCGGCCGAACTCGTATCTGGCGCGCTCGCATCCGTCCGACGTGGGCCGGGTGGAAGACCGCACCTTCATCTGTTCGGTCAACCGCGAAGATGCCGGCCCCACCAACAACTGGGCACCGCCGGGCGAAATGCGCGAGACCTTGAACGGCCTGTTCGACGGCTGCATGCGCGGCCGCACCATGTATGTGATCCCCTTCAGCATGGGCCCGCTGGGTTCGCCCATCGCTAAGATCGGGGTGCAGATCACCGACAGCGCCTATGTGGTGGTCAACTTGAAGATCATGACCCGCATGGGCAGCGCCGTTCTCGACGTACTCGGCGACGACGGGTTCTACATTCCCTGCCTGCACTCCATCGGCGCGCCGCTGGAGCCGGGTCAGGCGGACGTGCCGTGGCCGTGCGAAGGCGACATCAACCGCAAGTACATCGTGCACTTTCCGGAGACCTACGAGATCATTTCCTACGGCAGCGGCTACGGCGGCAACGCGCTGCTCGGCAAGAAGTGCTTGGCGCTCCGCATCGCCTCAGTAATGGCCCGCGACGAGGGCTGGCTCGCCGAACACATGCTGATCATGGGGATCGAATCGCCGGACGGTGAAAAGACCTACATCGGTGGCGCCTTCCCCAGCGCCTGCGGCAAGACCAACCTCGCCATGCTGGTCCCGCCGGAAGGCTTCGAAGGTTGGAAGATCCGCACCGTCGGCGACGACATCGCGTGGATCAAGAAAGGCCCCGACGGGTCGTTGCGGGCGATCAACCCGGAAGCCGGGTTCTTCGGTGTCGGCCCGGGCACCAACATGGACTCCAACCCCACCGCCATGTTGTCCATGACCGAGAACTGCATCGTCACCAACGCGGCGCTCACCGACGACGGCGACATCTGGTGGGAAGGCATGAGCGAGCCCCCGGCCCATCTGATCGACTGGAAAGGCGACGACTGGACACCGGATTGCGGACGGCCGGCGGCGCACCCGAACGCGCGCTTCACCGCCCCCGCGTCACAGTGCCCGAGCATCGACCCCGAGTGGGAGAACCCCGACGGCGTGCCGGTCAGCGCCTTCATCTTCGGCGGCCGCATGAGCAAGGACATGCCGCTGGTGTATCAGGCGTTCAACTGGACCCACGGTGTCTACCTCGCCGCCACCATGGGTTCCGAGGGTACCGCCGCGGCCATCGGCCAGGCGGCCATGCGCCGCGATCCCATGGCGATGCTGCCGTTCTGCGGCTACAACATGGCGGATTACTTCAGCCACTGGCTGAATGTGGGCCGTCACGTGCCCAATCCGCCGCGTATCTTCCGCGTCAACTGGTTCCGCAAGGACGACGAGGGCAAGTTCATGTGGCCCGGCTTCGGCGAGAACATGCGGGTGCTGAAGTGGATCGTCGACCGGGTGAAGGGTCACGGCTACGCCGTCGAGAGCCCGCTCGGCTGGATGCCGCGGCACGAGGACCTCACCTGGACCGGTCTCGACTACCCGGAGGACACCTTCTACGAGCTGATGGCCGTGGGCCGGACAGCCGGAACCTCCGAGGCCCACGCCCACGAGGACCATTTCGACCTGTTCTTCGACCGCCTTCCGAAGGAGTTCATCTTCGAGCGCGAACTGTTGCGCTCGCGGCTGTGGCGATCACCGGAGCGGTGGGAGCTGGCGCATGAAGACGTGGTCCGGCCGGCAGCCTAAGGCGGTAGCTGGAAACCTGGCCTGAAACGGCCCGGCTCCACCGGGGGGCGATTTGTCCCCGCCCCCCGGACCAGCCGACTCCCCCGAGTTCGAAAAATACTGGCAAACATTGGATCAAGGAGGACCCCATCATGGGCCGCACCAAAATCGCGCTGATCGGCGCCGGAAACATCGGCGGCACGCTCGCGCATCTCATCACCATGAAGTCGCTCGGCGACGTCGTTCTGTTCGACATCGTTGACGGTATCCCGCAAGGCAAAGCGCTCGACATCCTGCAATCCACGCCGGTTGAAGGCGTATCGGTTGCCGCGTCGGGCACCAGCGATTACGCCGACATCGCCGGCTCCGACGTGGTTATCGTCACCGCCGGCGTACCGCGCAAACCCGGCATGAGCCGCGACGACCTGATCGGTATCAATACCAAGGTCATGGTCGCCGTGGGCGAGGCCGTCCGTACTCATTGCCCCGGCGCCTTCGTTATCGTCGTCACCAATCCGCTGGACGCCATGGTCGGCATCCTGCAGCAGGTCTCCGGACTGCCGGCGGCGAAAGTGGTAGGCATGGCCGGCGTTCTCGACTCGGCGCGTTTTCGCACCTTCCTCGCCGCCGAATTCGACGTTTCGGTGGAAGACGTCAGCGCCTTCGTGCTCGGCGGCCACGGCGACACCATGGTGCCACTGGTCCGTTACTCGACAGTGGCCGGCATCCCGCTGCCGGACCTGGTCAACATGGGCTGGACGACGCAGGGACGCCTCGACGACATCGTCAAGCGCACCCGCGGCGGCGGCGGCGAGATCGTCGGCCTGCTCAAGACGGGATCGGCCTTCTATGCGCCGGCGGCATCGGCCATCGCCATGGCCGAAGCCTACCTGAAGGATCAGAAGCGACTGCTGCCGTGCGCCGCCCAGCTCTCCGGCGAGTACGGCGTGAACGGTTTGTACGTGGGCGTACCGGTGATCATCGGCGCCGGCGGCGTCGAGCGGATCGTCGAGATCCAGCTCAATGCCGATGAACGGGCTATGTTGGATCACTCGGTAGGCGCGGTAACGGAGCTTTTCGGCGTCGCGAAAGACGCGATGGCGGCCTGAACCATCGTCACATAAGCCCTCGCCGCCACGGCGCTGATCGATCTTGTCGAAATCGCCGTGGCGGCCGAGGCCGTCGCGGAAGCGGCCGGCGCCGATGATGCCGGCTTTCAAAAGAGCTTCGCAGCCGCCCTTACCCGACAACATCGGTATCGCGGCGTATCACGCAACAGTCAAATGGATGGGGACCTGGGCAGCTTAAGGAGATTGGTCACGATCGGCGCTCGGCGTCAGGTCGAGACCCAGCAGATCGGCGCCAACCAGGAGAAGTTGCTCCGCCATGCTCAGTTCGGCGCGCTCGGACAGAACTTCGCGGGCCAGACCGGGCTCGTCGGTAATCAGTCCGGCGACGCCGCGCGAGATCATTCGCGACATCACCATCGGGTCGTTGACGGTCCAGACATAGACATCGCGGTCCGCCGCACGGGCGCGGCGAACGAAATGGACACTCGCGAGGCCGCTGCTTACCGCCAGGAAATCGGCCTCCAGCCGGGTCATGTCACCGATAGCGGTGGCGGCCAGTAACCCGACGCGCCATTCCGGCCTGAGCGCCTTCATCTTGCGCACGCCGGCGTAGTCCAGCGACATAATCGCCATGTCTTCGGTCATACCGGTGGCTTCGACGATCTCCGCGACGCGCTCCTCAAGCCGCACGTCGTGTCCGTAATACTTCAGCTCGATCAAGACACGCGCCTTGCCCTTTGCCTCCTCGAGGACAGAAGCCAGGGTGGGCGTCCGCTCGCCGGCGTACTCGGGCGCAAACCAGCCGCCGATATCGATCTCGGCAAGGTCCGCCATGGTGGCGTCCCAAATTTTCAGGTCGACGCCGGCGATCTTCATGAAGTCGCTGTCGTGGAGCACAACCACCTCGCCGTCCTTGGTTTCCTGGACGTCGATTTCCACCCAGTCGGCGCCATCCTCAATGGCCTTGCGGACCGACGCCAAAGTGTTCTCGGGTCGCGCCCCGGCGGCACCCCGATGCGCGATCACCGCCGTCTCATCCACAGGCGGCACGTCGGCGAGCAAGGTTACGCCCGCCATCAAGGCAGCAACGCCCGCTGCCGCCAGACCGATCGCGGCCGTTCGAACGGTCCCTGCGCTGTTGCGGGCGTCGGCATCCTCGACGAAGTCCACGGTCACGGGCGCACCGCATAGACCCAGTTGCTCGGCCAGCAGAACGGCGAGGCTTCCCGCCGTCAACGTCGTTACCACCATGTTGGCGACGAACCAGACCGCGAGCACCACGGCCAGGAAGGTGGCAACGGCACCGAAGCCCATCCCGGATCCCCCCACCACCAAACGCGCCGCGCCGCCGGCCAGGCCGGCCAAACACGCGCCTACGGCCAGGGCGAACACGGCCCAAGCAGCCAGCCGCGCCGCGATGCGCATTCTGTGACCCTTGGTGAGACTGGCGCTGCGGCGAAAGGCGTCCGTGGGGCGGAAGCCGGAGAACAGCAATCCCGGCAAGGCGATGGACCAGCTCACCAGCCGCTCGACGACAATACCGGCCATGACCACGGCGATCACCGTGATGACGACGGCGGCCCGGATGAATTCCGGCGGACGGGCCGACAGATAGTAGTTGATATCGTGGCCGGTCAGCAAATACCACGCCACCAATCCGATCAACGCCAGGAAGGGCGCCGCGATAATGAGGAGGCGGCCAACAAGGAGCGCCGCGAACCCAAGAAGCGCCGGCAATCGCCGGATAACCGGCGCCAACCCCCGTAGCACGCCGGCGCGCCCGCCATGACGGTCGGTCATGTGGATCCACATTAGCACCGCGGTTTCCAGCACACCGGCAACGATCAGCACGCTCGCCACGAAGATGGCGCAGGCGAGACCGGTGGGCGAAAGCACGAATCGCGCAATATCCTGGTCCGCCAACGCCGGCGCGCCGGAAAAGCCGATGACGAAACGTACCATCGCACCGAGTAGCGGCGACACGATAGCGGCGGCGAACACGGTCAGGGCGGCATGGGTGGTGAGAAACCGCCACCGCAACCGCCAGACGCGGCGATAGGCCTGGAGTAGGGTCATAGCGCCGCTACCTTTGCGGCGAATGCCAGCACCAAGGCAAGCGGTTTATGCGGAATCGTGGGCCTTCCAGGAACAGGCGCCAAGGCCAAAACTGTCGAAGATCGCCTCGAACGATGAGTTCATGGGACTACAGGCATAGAGACCAAAGCGCACAGGCTGGGCCGGCGGC
>CAKZLS010000304.1 GCA_937127205.1 uncultured Rhodospirillales bacterium | reverse complement strand
ATCGTCTCCCGGCGCGAGCTTCGCCTCGATGAAGCCGTTGAGCAGCAGCATCAGTAGGTGAGGCTCGATCACGCCCCCCTGTGCCAAGAGAAGCAGTTGTTCGCGGACGGCATCAACAAGCTCTTCCGCCCAACCATGTCCTCGATCGACCTGATAGCGAATTTCTTCAAGGCCCGTGGAGAACAAGTAGAGGTAGGCGTATATCATCGCCTCGTTGGGCTTCTTGCGATTGGCCTCTCTGTGAACGAGGTCGATCACTCCCAGAACGGCATCAGGAAATTCAGCGATAAAATCCCTTGCCCGGCTGGAGTGCACCGATGCCTTCCCGGCTTTGACATCCGTGGCAACGCGTTTGGCGTGAGCCTTAATCTTATCGTAGACGGACATTGCTTAACGGCCCTATCCCGAACTCCAGGCAAATCATGGCTTTCCGGCGATGGAATAACCTCGTCGCCGAAACGAAAACCGCCCCGTCCGCAGCACGGAGCGGCCATCGCAATCGTCTTCGTAACTGCTTTTCTCAGAGCGCGAAGGTCTTGCTCTCGCCTGCCTTGACCTCGGAGACGTCCCCGCGCATGCCGATCTTGACCGACTCCGCGCCGCCCGGCTGGGGGGTGACGGTGAGTTTGCCGCCGTCGAGTTTGACCTGGATGGGCGTGCCCTGGAACAGCATCTGATAGGAGATGCCGTCGAGCTTGTCGGTGAGCTTGGGATCGAAGGTGAGCGCGCCGTGCTGGATTTCCACGCCCATGTAGCCGCGTTGAAGGAGATCCAGGGTGCCGGCCATGACGCCCATGTGGATGCCCTCCAGCGTGGTGCCGCCCTGGATGTCGGCGACGTCGCTTTCCAGCGCGCGGATGAACATGTCCCACGAGGCCTCGGGGTGGATTTGGCCCTCGATGTCGGCGTGCACGATGAGGCTCAAGGTCGAGCCGTGGGAACACCGCTCGTAGTAGTAATCGATGTTCTTGCGTGCCGTGTCGTCGGCATAATCATAACCCAGACGGCGGAACAGCCGCTTGATCTCGCCTTCGGAGAGCAGGTACCAGAGCATTAGGGTGTCGGCCTGCTTCGACAGCTTATACTTGTCCGGCGTGTTGCCCTCGGCCTTGAGGATGCGGTCCATGCGGTGGATGTTGTCGTACTTCGCCCGGTAGGCGTCCCAGTCCAGCTCTTCCAGGTTTTCGTAGCCCACAAACTGGGTGATCAGGCCGTCGCCATGGAACGGCACGAACATCTTGTGCGACATTTCCGACCATAGCCGGACCTCGTCGTCGGTGATGCCGAGGGTTTGGCGCAGATTGTCGCGCCGTGTTTCGGGCAGGGCGGCGAGTACTTCCTGCGCCACTTCGCACATCCAGGCGACCATCAGGTTGGTGTAGGCGTTGTTGGGGACGCCGTGTTCGTCGGAGCCGTAGACCGACTCGTGGAACTCGTCCGGCCCCATAACGCCGTGGATCTCGTAGCGCTCGCGGTCCGGATTGTAGTGGGCGATGCTGGCCCAGAACCGGGCGATCTCCAGGAGCATTTCGCCGCCGTAAGCCGATAGGAAACCGGTGTCGCCGGTCATCTGATAGTACTGCCAAATGTTATAGAAGATGGCGATGTTGACGTGCCGTTGATTGTGGCTGAAGTCCGGATCCCAGCTGCCCGACTTCGGGTTCAGGTGGACCGTCTGTGTTTCCTCGGTGCCGTCACTGCCGCTTTGCCAGGGGAACATGGCGCCCTTGTAGCCGGCCTCCTTGGCCAGCGCGCGGGCCTCGTCCATCCGCCGGAAGCGGTACATCAGCAACGACTTCGTGATTTCCGGGATCCGCGTGTTGATATACGGGTAGATGTACAGCTCGTCCCAGAAGATATGGCCGCGATAGCTCTCGCCGTTGAGACCGCGCGCCGGCACGCCGGCGTCGAGATCCACCGTGTTGGGCGAGCAACACTGGAGAACATGATTGATGTGCAGCCGGACGATGGTCTGTACCCGGTCGTCCTTCGGCACTTCGATGTCGCAGGCCGTCCACATATGACCCCAGGTTTGCGCATGTTGGTCGAAAGCGTGGGCGAAGTCTTCGAAACCTTCAACGGCACGCTCCGCGTTCACCAACGGTTCGCTGATGGCGTTGTCGCGCGACGTATAGAATGCCAGCATTTTCTCGACCCGGACCGGCGTCCCCTCGGCGACGTCGAAGCCGAGTGTCTGGTGGATGTATCCTTCCTCCTGGTGAATGGCGTGCTCGACGGCGATCACTTCAGTTTCGCCGTAGACGCGGGTACGCGCCGCGTTTGCCACATATATTCGCGATTGGTTCATCTGCACCAGCAGGGAGATCCCGTCCTCGCCGATGGCGCCGGTGGACACCGGCTCCAAATGACGGCTTTCCAGCTCGCGATATCGCGCAGTGCCCCAGTTATGGACCCGGCCCTCGAGACCCGAGATCACCTCCACCCGGCCCGACCAGTTCTCCGGCGTAATGGTCCATTGGAGACCCGCTTCGTGCAGCTTCGCCATGCTGACGAAGCGGCGGCTGGCGAGCGTGGTCTCCCGGCCGTCTCCGTCGCGGAACCGGACGGTGCGTTTGACCTGGCAGTTCCGGATATCGAACTCGTGGCTATAGGACAGCACCTCGACGGACTCAAGGCTGAACGGCTCGCCGCCCTCGATGCGGAGCTTCATCACCAGCCAATTGGGCAGGTTGACGAAATCTTCGTTCATCACCGGCCGGCCGCCCATCATGGTCGCCAACCGGTTGAAGCCGCCGTGCATGTAGGTGCCGGGATAGTACGGCCCGGGGTCGTCCAGCCGTTCGATGATGGCGTCATTCCACTCCGCCGCGCCGCGGCTGCAGAAATAACCGTTGCCGGTGGAGGTCAGCGCCTCACGCAACCCCTCTTCCTCGGGGAGGTACGAATCGTAAGCCAGCGTCCAGGTCGACATGCCGTTTCCTCGCTATTTTTCTTAGGTTTCTCTCAGTGCCTCGGTGTCCCTCGCGTCCGCGAAACGCACGCCGCTCACGTGGCCAGCGAATGCAGGAACTGCTCCACTTCAGCCATGCTGTCGAGGATGTAGTGCGCGTAGGTGGTGCGTTTGCCCACCTCGGGATCGTCGGCGCGGCCGACGAATATCCCGATGCCACGGCCGTGCAGCGCCTCGAAGGCGTGCTCGTCGGTGTGATCGTCGCCCATGTACATGGGCATGATGTCGGGGGTATCGAGACCGAGGGCCTCGAGCAGGTAAAGCACCGCCTTGCCCTTGTCCCATTCGATCTTCGGCTGGATCTCGAACACCATCTTGCCCGGCGTGACCTTCAGCCGGTCGGGATGATCGGCGAGGATGGCGTCGACGACGTCCTTGACCTTGGACCGTTCGGCGTCGGCCACCAGCCGGTAGTGCGCGGCCACCGAGGCCTTCTTCGGTTCCACCAGCGCGCCCTCGATGGGATCCATGACCGCATGCAGCCGGGCCTTGGTCTCCTCCAGCACGTCGGCGAACTCGGCACCCATCTCGCGCTGCAGCGTTCCGCCGTCGGGGCTCCAGATGTCGAAGCCGTGACTCCCGGCGACGATCAGGCTGTCCACGCCCATCAGCTGCTGCACCACCGGGCGGTCGCGCCCGCTGACCACGCACACCGAGCAGCGGTCGGCCAGCGCCTTGACCGCCTCGCGCATGCTTTCGGAAATAATGGCGTCTTCGGGCCGGTCGACGATGGGCGTCAGGGTCCCGTCGTAGTCGAGAAACAGCGCCGGTTTCTTGCCCGCCAGCTGCTTGTCCAACTGATCCTTGTGGGTCAGCGCGTTCGGCAGATCGCCGATGTTGGTAGCCATCGTCGCCTCCTCTTCCTTATTGCTTTTCGATAGGGATCAATAGTTTCGATAGGGATCAATAGTTCAGTTCGCCGAGGTCCGAAACAACGATGTCGGCGCCATTCTTTAGCAGCGCCTCCGGCGCGTCGTGACGGGCGATGCCGATCACCAGTCCGAAGCCGCCGGCCTTGCCAGCCTGCACGCCGGAGATGGCGTCCTCGATGACGACGCACCGGTCGGCCGGGGCGCCGAGGAACACCGCTGCCACTTCGTAGGTGTGGGGATCCGGCTTGCCCTTGAGATTGTGCTCGGCGGCGACGTTGCCGTCGACCTTGTTTTCGAACAGATCGGTCAGGCCGGCGACTTGGAGGACGGTGTCGCAGTTTTTGCTCGAGGTCACCACGGCGACACGCTTGCCCTCGGCCCGGATCTTGCGGACCAGATCCACCGAAGACTCGAACACCACCGCGCCCTGTTCCTTGAGGACGTCGTTGAACATGGTGTTCTTGCGGTTGCCGAGCCCGCAAACAGTCTCCTTGTCCGGGCCGTCCTCGGGATCGCCCCAGTCGAGCTCGATGCCGCGCGAGCGCAGAAACGCATCGACGCCGTCATAGCGCGGCTTGCCATCCACGTATTGGAAATAATCGGGATCGATTTCGAACGACTTGAACGGCACGTTGTCGCGGTCCGCGACGTCCTTGAGATACTCGTCGAACATCTTCTTCCAGGCGTTGGAATGGACGCTCGCGGTGTCGGTGATTACGCCGTCGAGGTCGAACAGCCACGCATCGTAACCATGCGGATCAAGTTCTGGATTTTTTTGTACACGGGTCATTCGCGATTACCATTCCCTCTCTCGCTGGAAGGGGGGAAAAAGCGAACCAAGACGCGCTGTCGGCGCCTCCGCCCCTGGTCGGAGAAACCCGACCCCCCTCCGGCAGTTCATTGCATTTATTGCCTGTTGGCGGTCATTATAGCCGACCGGCGGCGCTTTCCCACCCTTGCGGTCACTTTTTTTCGCAGTGGCAGCACAAGGTTCATAAACGCATTGGCCGTTAAGTTCTCAATCAGCCGGCCTTGTAGCGCACCGCCTGCGCCATGCCCACCGCCAAATGCCAGATGTTGTGGCAGTGGAAAAACCACTTGCCTGGATTGTTGGCGACGAATTCAATGCTCAGCTTCGCCTTGGACCCGACAATGACGGTGTCGCGCACTGGCGCGTTCGCCGTTTCGGATGAGGGCATGCCTTCCGGCAAAACCCGGAACACGTGGCCGTGCAAATGCATTGGGTGCGCCATCGGCGTGCGGTTGACGAAATCGAACCGGACCGCGTCGCCCGACTGGACGTCATAGTAGCTCCGCTCGGCATTATCCCCGGCGAACTCGGCGAACGGTTCCGGCCAGATCTTTCCGTTCATGGTCCACAGATAGTTCTTCATGTCGCCGCCCAGCACCACCTCGAAGGTCTTGCGCGGTCCCGCCGGCAGTGTCGTCGGATACGGCGACTTGAGATCGGAAGGTCGGAGCGCCTTGCCGGCGAACGCGGGCCGTCCGGTGTTCGCCGCCGGCGCCACGTCCGGTGTGTGGAGCACGCCGAGCGCCTGCTTGTCGTCACCGAGCGCCGCGGCATGGAGTGTATGGCTGCCGCTCTCGGGAACACTCACCAACACGTCATAGCGTTGGGCGGTACCGATGATCAAATTGTCGACGGTCGCCGGCATCACCGGTTCGCCGTCGGCGGCGATGACGGTTAGCGAAAGCCCGGCGATAGCAACCCGGAAAAAA
>CAKZLS010000303.1 GCA_937127205.1 uncultured Rhodospirillales bacterium | reverse complement strand
ATGTCCATCTATGAGGCCAATGGGCTTGCTGGCGGCGTACCATAAGCGGGTTACAGGAATTCAGCCCTGGTGTCTGGCGACCCTTGGCCATCCTCGCTATAAAGCGCATATCGTAACGATGGACGGTATTACGCCACGTGTTCGACGGCCCGCTTGCGGCTTGCGGATCGGGGAAGTCGCCGCCGGACCGGGGAAGGGTTTTTGTCCGAGCTGTTTTTTTTCCTGAAAGCGGTGTTTGCCGGGTTCGTCGTCGCCATGCCGGTTGGAGCCATTGGCGCCATGTGCATGCGCTACGGCCTGCAGGGACGCTGGGGCGTCGGCATGGTAACCGGCATCGGCGCCGCGGCGGCCGACGCAATCCTCGCCGGCGCCGCCATGTTTGGGCTGTCGCTGGTGACCCACTATCTAATGGAAAACCAGGGGCCGGTGCGGCTGATCGGCGGGCTGTTTCTGATCTATCTCGGCATCTATATGATCCGCAACCGCAAGCCGAAAAAGAAGGAGCGGCCAGCCGAAAGGGCGGCGGTGGCGTCGCTTCAGCGCCTACAGACCTTCAGTAAGGCACTCACCACCGGTTTCATGCTCACCATCATCAATCCGGCGACACTGTTGGGCTTCGCCGGCGTTTTTGCCGGCCTGGGGCTGCTGGCCGAGCAACCCTTTGATGACCTCACCAATTTCCTTATCGTCGGCGGCGCGTTTCTGGGCTCGACCCTGTGGTGGGCAACGTTGACATGCGGGTCCATGGCCGCGCGCGAGCGCATGTCCGACGGCGTTATCAAAAAAATCAACACCATACTCGGCGCCCTCGTGCTTGTGTTCGGGGTCGCCGCCTTGGTGTCATTCGTCCAGATGATACTGTGATCGCGCCTATTCGGCGTACAAGTGGGCCATAACCTCGAGCGCAAAACGCGCATGTGCCGTGGCCGGACCGCCACCCATCTCGATGCCGACCTCGATGGCCTCCAGCACTTCGCGTTTCGATGCGTCGGAATTGGCCGCCTGCTCGATGTGCCACTGCATGCAGGATTCGCAATTGATCACCACCGAGATGCCGATGGCGATCAGCTCCTTCGTGCGCTTGTTCAATTCGCCGTCGGAAAAGGCGGCCTGTTCCATTTCCAGGAACGCCTTGTAGACCTTCGAGTCCAGGGACATCAGCTCGGCGTGAGCGTCCTTCCGCCGTCTGGTCATGGTTTTCAGCTTGTCCATGGCAACACTCTCACGCGGTAACGATTTCTCCGTTTAGGGTGCACGCCGGCTCGGCGAGTTGCACGAACAGTTCGGCGATGCCTTCGGGCGCCTTCACGGTGTCCGGGTTTTCGCCCGGAAACGCCTGGGTGCGCATGCGTGTTCGTGTCGCGCCGGGATTGATCAGGTTGGCTCGGACCGGTGTCTTGGCGACCTCCGCGGCATAGGTCTTGACCATGGTCTCCAGAGCACCCTTGCTGACCGCATAGGCGCTCCAATAGGCGCGGCCGCCGCTGACACCCGAGGTAACGAACACGGCGCGTCCCGCGTCCGACGCGCGGAGCAGGGGGTCGAAGCTGCGGATAAGACGCCAGTTGGCGGTGAGATTGGTGGCAATCACCTGGTCCCACATTTCCGGACTGATGTGTCCCAGCGGCGTAAGCACGCCGAGCAGACCGGCATTGCCGACGAGAACGTCGAGTCGTCCCCAGCGTTCGTAGACAGCGGCGCCCATGCGGTCGATGACGGTATAGTCGGTTAGATCGGCCGGCACGAGCGTCGCTTGGCGGCCCATTTGACGGATCTCGTCGTCCACCTCTTCAAGCGCGCCCTGGGTACGCGCAGAGAGAATAAGATCGGCGCCCTCCTGGGCGAACCGCAGTGCCACCGCCCGGCCGATGCCGCGGGACGCTCCGGTGATCAAGGCGACGCGCCCGGCCAGCCGGCCATCGCCGGACCGGGAATTTGGATCGGGCTCAGACACGGTTATTCCTCGAGCAGGGAGAGCTGCTTTTCCAGGGGGTGGTCCTCGTGATCGGTGAGGCGGATGGCGTAATCGCCACTGAAACAGGCGTCGCAGTATTGCGGCCGCTCACTGTTCCGCCCGTACTCGCCGACGGCGCGGTAAAGGCCGTCGATGGAAATATAGGAAAGCGAGTCGACGCCGATGTAATGCATCATTTCCTCGACGCTGCGGGTGGAGGCGAGCAATTCTTCGCGCTCCGGCGTGTCGATACCGTAAAAGCACGGATGCGTGGTCGGCGGACTGGAAATGCGCAAGTGCACCTCGGTGGCACCAGCGGCACGCACCATTTCGACGATCTTGACGGACGTTGTGCCGCGGACAATGGAGTCGTCCACCAGAATGACCCGTTTGCCCCTCAACATGTGGACGTTGGCGTTGTGCTTCAACTTTACGCCCAGGTGGCGGATGCGCGCGGTGGGCTCGATGAAGGTGCGTCCGACATAGTGGTTGCGGATAATGCCCAGTTCGAAGGGAATACCCGACTCCTCGGCATAACCGATGGCCGACGGCACGCCGGAATCGGGCACCGGGATAACCATGTCCGCGTCGACGCCGTTCTCGCGGGCCAGTTCGGCGCCGATGTTCTTACGCACTTCGTAAACGTTTTGCCCTTCCAGCGTGCTGTCGGGCCGGGCGAAATAGATGTATTCGAAGATGCAAAACCGGTGTGCCGCCTTGCCGAAAGGCTTGACGCTCTTGAGCCCGTTTTCGTCGATGACGACGATTTCCCCGGGTTCGATGTCGCGAATAAATTCGGCACCGATGATGTCCAGCGCGCAGGTTTCCGATGCGATCACGTAGGCACCTTCGAAGCGGCCCAGCACCAGCGGCCGGACGCCGTGAGGGTCGCGCATGCCGATGAGCTTGCGCCGGGTAATCGCCACCAGAGAATAAGCGCCCTCCAGCTGACGCAGGGCGTCGATCATCCGGTCGACGACGGTGGAGTAGTGACTGGTGGCCATCAGGTGAATGATGGTTTCGGTATCGGTGGTCGACTGAAAGATGCAGCCCCGCCGGACCAGCGCCTTGCGGACGTCCAGCGCGTTGGTCAGGTTGCCGTTGTGGGCAATGGTCATTCCGCCGAATTCGAAATCGGCGAACAGCGGCTGAACGTTCCGGAGCACTGTGTCGCCACTGGTGGAATAGCGAACATGGCCGACGGCCATGGACCCGTGGAGCCGATTGACCACCTCTTCCGAGCCGAAGTTGTCACCCACCAGCCCGAGGGCTTTGTGACTATGAAAATGGTCGCCGTCGCAGCTCACGATTCCGGCCGCTTCCTGGCCGCGGTGCTGAAGGGCGTGCAGGCCAAGCGCGGTGGTGGCGGTGGCGTCGCGGTGACCATAAATACCGAACACCCCGCACTCGTCGTGGAAATGATCGTCGTCAAGAAAGTCAGAGACCGTCTCGTCCTTCACGGCGACGGGGGGTGGCGCCATTGTATCCAGGCCTTTCATCGGCCGCTTTCGATCAAGCGTTCCATGTCCCGCCGTTCCTTGGGCGTGTACCCATCCACGCCTGGTTCGGTTTCGGACGGCGGTGCTTGCGGTTCCGGACTCATGATGTCGCGCAACATGCGATGCGTTTCAAGAACTTTCCGAGCCTCGTCCTCGGCGGCGCCGGCGGCGTCGGCGGCGGCTTCCTGGGTGTCGGCGGGAACCAAGGCACGAAGATGATCCGCCCCCCATACAACCAACGGCATCGACCGGGCATTGCGCAACCAATCCGGCTGCTGCTCGGGTTTGACGAGCCATTCCACGCCGATGAAAATGAGGCAGACCAGAACGGCGCCGCGAGCGAGCCCGAACACGAACCCCAGCGAGCGGTCCAGCGCATTGAGCGCGCTGCCCTTGACGCTATTGGAGAGCATCCGGGTGATCATCCAAAGAATGACCAGCGTGATCAGGAAAATCGCCCCCCCGGTGACCACGTCGGCCAGCATGGGATTGGCAATGAATTCGCGCGTGAACGGTTTTAAATAGGGGAGGCCGAAAATGGTGGCGGCAATGGCGCCGATCCATGCGCCGATGGACAGAACCTCCTGAATGAAGCCGCGGACAAAGGCGAGAAGACCGGAAATGATCAAGATAACGATGAGACCGAAGTCGAACAAAGTGAGCTCAGGCACCGCTGGCCCTCCGCCCCGGCGCGCCGTTCCGAGAACCGGTGTCGGCACGCGCGCTCGCGCGCGTATCCGTCCCGATCAGTGTCAACAGATCAGCCACGTGGGCTACCTCCCTCGTCTTTATGCCGGCAGCGGTTTCCGCCCGGCCCGAGCGCCGGGTCGGCACGATCGCACGGGAAAACCCCAGCTTGGCGGCCTCCTTGAGACGCGCGCCGGCGCGTGCAACGGCCCGAACCTCCCCGGAAAGCCCTATTTCGCCAAACACCACCGTCTCCGCCGGCATCGCCCTGTCGTTGGCCGAGGAAGCCAATGCCGCCGCCACGGCGAGATCGGCGGCCGGTTCGCCGATTCTCAAGCCTCCTGCCACATTTAGATACACGTCGGCCGCTCCGAAAGAAAGTCCGCAACGCGCCTCGAGTACCGCCATGATCATCGCCAGACGGCCGGAATCCCAGCCGACCACGGCGCGCCGCGGCGTGCCCAGGGACGATGGCGCGATAAGCGACTGAATCTCCACCAAGACCGGCCGGCTGCCCTCCATACCGGCAAAAACGCAGGCGCCGGAAACGTCGTTTTCGCGTTCCGCAAGAAACAGCGCCGACGGATTGACGACCTCCTTGAGGCCGCCGTCGGTCATCTCGAACACACCGATTTCGTCGGT
>CAKZLS010000302.1 GCA_937127205.1 uncultured Rhodospirillales bacterium | reverse complement strand
GTTTTCTTTGGTCGTGTCCGGCCGCGCCCGAGCCAGTGTCGGATGCCACAATGGTTCGGGCCCGCTCGCTGTCATCGGCAATTTGTTGCTTCAAACTGTCAAGTCCATCAAACTTTTTTTCTGCTCGCAGGTAGTCCACAAGGGCAATGCGCACATGCTGTCCGTAGAGGTCGCCATCGAAGTCGAACAAGTGGGCTTCGAGCAGCAGTTCGTCGCCGTCGAACGTGGGCCGGTAGCCCAAGTTCGCCACACCGCCGAACCATGACGTTACTCCCCCATCGTCGACACCAACCCGAACCGCGTAGACGCCCGTGGCTGGCCGTACGTATTCGCCGAGACGAACGTTGGCGGTTGGAAAACCGATTGTTCGGCCCCGGCGGTCCCCCTCGACGACGCGCCCTTCGATCTCGAAAGGCTCGCCCAGAATCCCGGCCGCCGCGCGAGGATCACCGTCCTTAAGATACGTCCGAATGCGCGTAGAGGAATAGAGCTTATCATCGCTATCGCGAATTCCCTGCACGCAGGTGAAATCGAACCCGAAGTCCTCGCCCAGTTTCAGCAAGAGTTCGGGATTTCCCCGGCGCTCGCGGCCAAATGCGAAGTCATGGCCGCAGACCACGTGCCGTGCTCCTGTCCCGTTGACGATCACCTGCTCGACAAAATCGGCGGGCGCGCTCCTGGAGAACTCGAGATCGAAGTGGATGACGATCAGGACCTGGGGCCCCAGCGCCTGGATCCGCCGGGCCTTGGCCGGAAACGGGGTCAATCGGAAGGGCTCTGTGTCCGGCTTGAAAATGGTCCGGGGGTGCGGCTCCAATGTCATGACCGCCCACGGAATGCCGCTGGCGCGGGCAATCTGCCCCGCCTGTCCGATCACCGCCCGATGGCCGAGATGGACGCCGTCAAAATTGCCGATGGCCACCGCGGCGCCACGCAGGTCTGTCGGCAGGTTCTCATAGTGACGGAATACGCGCATGCGGGATAGGTGTCCGGGAGCTGGTCCTAGGTCAAGTCCTAAACTAAGCGGCTCGTGTGTTGGTGAGCTTTCCAGCCCCCGGTAGACCTCAATTCACGAAATCGCAAGTCTTAACCTTTGGAAGGAACCATCAGGACGGCTTCGCCTTCGGTAACGGGCTTGCCATCGACGGTGCAGACGGTATCGAACTTGGCGAATTTTTTCTGAGGCATGAGTTCTTTCAACGTCACCCGCGCGATCAGCGTGTCGCCGACCTTGACGGGAGCCTTGAATCGCAGGCTCTGGCTGACGTAGATCGCCCCAGGCCCCGGCATCTTGGTACCGAACACCGCCGAGATCAGCGCCGCGCCGAACATGCCGTGGGCGATGCGACCCTTGAACATGGTGCCCTTGGCATAGTCGTCGTTGAGGTGGACGGGGTTGGTATCGCCCGAAACACCCGCAAAAATGCAGATATCGGCGTCCGTCACCGTCTTGCCGAACACGGCGGTCATGCCCTCTTTGAGATCTTCGAAATAATAACCTGTAAACTCGTCCATTATCGTCACCCCTAAGCTACTGGCAGTTCTCAATGCTGCACTGCAAAATCGGAGTGGGATACTATCCCGCAACCGTCCTCACGGCAAGGTCGGGGCGCCCTCTATCTGGATACCGATGCGGGAAGGGGGCCTTCTCTACTTGCCCGCCACGGTCATGCCGTCCACGCGGAGCGACGGCGCATCCGTGCCGTAACGGAACTCCAGATCGTTGGCGGCCGAGAGGTTGGCAAACATGTCGAGAAGATTGCCGGCGATGGTCACTTCGCTGACCGGATAGGTGATTTTGCCGTCTTCGATCCAGTAGCCGCTCGCCCCGCGGGAGTAGTCTCCGGTGATGCCATTGATGCCGAAGCCGATGAGCTCGGTCGCGTAGAACCCTTCCTTGATATCGGCGAGCAGCTCTTCCAGCGACCGGTCCCCCGGCTCAAGATACAGGTTTGTTGTCGACGGCGAAGGGGTGGACGCTATGCCGCGCGATGCGTGTCCTGTGGTTTCCAGTCCCAGCTTCCGGGCGGAGCGAAGGTCGAGCACCCAGCTTCGCAAAACCCCGGCGTCGACGATCTTCATTGATCGCGGCGCGATCCCCTCGGCATCGAACGGCCGCGAGCGCAGCCCCCGTTTGCGAAGCGGATCATCGACCACGGTGATGGCGTCGGGAAAAACGCGCTCGTTCAATTTGTCTTTCAAAAACGTTGTCCCCCGGGTCACCGAGCTGCCGTTGACCGCCATCGACAAGTGGCCGAGCAGGCTTCTCGAGGCCCTGCGGTCGTAAACGACGGAGAAGTTTCCCGAATCCACCTTGCGCGGGTTCAACCGCCGTACCGCGCGCTCGCCGGCGCTCCGCCCGATCTCCGCCGGAGATCGCATGTCGCCTGCGTAAACACTGGTGGAAAAGTCGTAATCGCGCTCCATTTCCGTCCCGCTGCCGGCGAGAACCGACACGGCGAGACTGTTCCATGACCGCGAATACCGCTTGGCCAGTCCGTTGGTTGACACCACCGTCTTTGTGGTCATCCCCCAGGACGATTCGGCGCCTTCGGAATTGGTGACACCGCTAATGGCCCGCGCGGCGTCCTCGGCCTCGACCGCGCGTTCGAGCAGCGTATCGACGGGCGGCTCGCCGTCCTCGCAAATGTCGATGCCGTTGGCGCCGGCGATCAGCTGATCCGGCTCCGCCAGTCCGCAATGGGGATCTTCCGGCACCACCCGGGCCATGGATAGGGCGCGATCCACCAGTTCGCCGAGGGATGACGGCGACAGATCGGACGTCGACACGATGGCTTGCCGGTGACCGCGGAACACGCGCAATCCCAGGTCGATGGCCTCGGCGCGATTGAGTTGTTCGCGCTTGCCGTTTCGGTACGCCAGAGAAAGGGATCGGCTCTCAACCATAACGGCTTCGGCGGCGTCGGCACCGCCGGCCCGAGCGTTCTCCATCAATTTCGCGGCGAGGTCTAAATATTCGGAGTCCGTGGTCATCTTGCTCATTGGCTTGCTGGCTTGCCTCGATATCTAAACAAAGAAAGTATGGAAATAGAATCCACGCCTGACGGTAAATATTACTCCCGGGAGGTGGCGAGCGGCTTGCGACAAAGCCAGGAAAATACGATATACCCAGCGAATGCAATTCCGCTTTTCATCCGGTGCACCATAAGCTAACAGCTCGCTTAGAAGACCAGAACACTATTTTTTCAATGAACGTCACGGCTGCCTTGAACAAATGTCTACTTCCGCCGCAAACATCGAACTCGACACAGATATGCACTCTGCTCGCAAGCCGCGCGAGAAACTCGAAGCGGTCGTTGTCCGCTTTGCGGGCGATTCCGGCGATGGAATCCAGCTGACCGGCGGACGGTTTGCCGAGGCGACCGCCCTGGCCGGCAACGATCTGGCCACTTTCCCCGACTTTCCCGCAGAGATCCGCGCACCCGTCGGCACCACATATGGCGTGTCGGCGTTTCAGATCAACTTCGGCGCGCGGGCGATCAAAACCTCGGGCGATGCGCCGGACGTGCTGATCGCGCTGAACCCGGCGGCGTTGAAGGTTGAGTTGGAAAATCTTGCGACCGGCGGGCTGCTGATCATCGACACCGGCGCGTTCACCGAACGCAACCTCCGCAAGGCCGGGTTCGATCAAAACCCTCTGGAGGACGGCAGCCTCGACGCCTACCGCCGGATCGACATCGATATCTCCCAGAGCACGCTGGAGGCGGCAAAGAGCAAGGGGCTGTCGCAAAAAGAAGCGTTGCGATGCAAGAACATGTGGGCGCTGGGGCTGGTCTATTGGATGTACGGCCGGGACCGCCAGGCCACTGTCGATTGGCTGACACGCAAGTTCGCCAAGTCGCCTCTGCTGGCCGAGGCCAACATCGCCGCGCTCAACGCCGGGCATGCGTTCGGTGAGACCGCCGAGATGCCCGACGACATTTCGGGATATGTGGTGGAACCTGCCGAGATCGCGCCGGGAACCTACCGGACCGTGAGCGGCAGCGAGTCCATGGCATTGGGACTGGTGGTCGGAGCCAATCTGGCCGGACTCAAGCTGGTGTTCGGATCCTACCCCATTACGCCGGCGTCGTCGGTGCTGCATTCCCTCGCCGCCATCCAACGCACCGGCATCGTGACCATGCAGGCCGAGGACGAGATCGCCGCCGTGTGCGCGGCCATCGGCGCATCCTTCGGCGGTGCCATCGGGGTGACGTCCAGTTCCGGTCCGGGGGTGGCGCTGAAAACTGAAGCCATTGGCTTGGCCATCGCAGCGGAACTGCCGCTGGTGGTGCTCAACACCCAGCGCGCCGGCCCGTCCACCGGCATGCCGACAAAGACCGAGCAGTCGGATCTCTATCAGGCGGTATTCGGGCGCAACGCCGACAGCCCGCTTGCGGTGCTCGCCGCGCGCTCGCCGTCCGACTGCTTCGAGGTGGCCATCGAGGCCATCCGCATCGCCACCAAATTCATGACCCCGGTGATCGTGCTCTCCGACGGCTACATCGCCAACGCGACCCAGCC
>CAKZLS010000301.1 GCA_937127205.1 uncultured Rhodospirillales bacterium | reverse complement strand
GGGCTCGCCTTCGCGATAGCGGAAAAATTCTAAATCGAGGCCTTTGTCAGTAAGGGTCCGGTGATAGATCTGCATTTCGTAGCTGCCTTCGGCGGTTATGAGAAGAGCGTAAACCGTCAAAACCTGTCCAATGATGCGAGCCCAAACATAAGGCTCACCCTTGAGCGGATTGAGCGGCACGCTATCGCCGAATTTATTGCGTTGCATGGCCGAGCCATAGATTCCGGGTCGTTGAGTCGCCTCGAACTGTATAGCGTAGGACTTATCCTTGATTTTTTCGCTATCCCTGACCGTAACCGTGTTCCATCCGACGTAGAATCCGGCTTGCGTCGGCTGGATCATCACCCGCAGATTGCGAACATGACCTCCACTTGGGTCGCTCGGGCCAGCCTTTCCCACATACTCGCCATAAAACGCCTCAATTGCGGCATTGTCAGCGGGAGAGTCTGCGGCGGCTGGAGCGGTGTTGAACCAACCTCCAAACCACGCGACATAAAACAACGCGCAAAAAAGCCTTACAGCCAGTCGAGACCCAAGACAAACCATGCGACACCTGAACAATCGTTTGCAGTTAATCAGGGTTGCACCTGAAGCCAACGATACCCAAGGCCAATCATGGCCCAATAAGGCACTCGACGGGACTCCTTTTTTTGTCCAGCAACGGATAATGCCAGCGTGATCCGAGAAAATTTTCCGCGATATCGCAACAGCCTGGGTTACCAAGGCCCGTTCATCGATGGAACGATATAACAACGACGATCCTGCAAAAAAATGGTCGGAGCGGCCGGACTTGAACCGGCGACCCCTACACCCCCAGTGTAGTGCGCTACCAGACTGCGCCACGCTCCGACTTCGGCGCGGACTATAGCGCGGCGCAAAGAAGGGTCGCAAGAGCGGCGGGAGGTCGTCAGCCCACTATTTTGTTCACAAACGCACGAAGTTCCTCGAGTTCTCGAAGAATCATCTCAAGTTCCGCTTGGGTAGGCGATTCAAGCGATAAGCTTCCCTGAGTGTCCGCGTCAGCGCCGGACGTACCTGCCGGTTCCTCCGTTTCCACTTCCAGAACGGCGTTCCTACCGGTCTCTCGCAGAAGCTTCTGCACCCCCTTTATTGTATACCCTTCCACATACAGCAGGCTTTTTATTCCCTTGATAAGCACGATGTCTTCCGGGCGATAATAGCGTCGGCCACCGCGCCGCTTTACCGGCTTGATCTGTGGAAACTTGGTTTCCCAAAATCTGAGAACGTGCTGAGGTAACTCCAGTTCGGTAGATACCTCCGTAATGGTACGGAATGCTCCGGGAGATTTGGATCCGTGCCACCTCCGCGCCGCTTCAATCCGGTCGGAATCGGTTTCAGTCTGTGTCACCAGGATGCCTATTTTGGTTGATCCGGAGCTTTAATACGTGAGAGGGGCGAAAAACTAGAACCCTCCTCGGCAGGATCGGGACCTGTTCACCCGTTTTTGGGTTGCGGCCGATACGTTGGCCTTTTTGCCTGACTGAAAAACTGCCAAATGAAGAGAGTTTTACTGTCTCACCGTCGGCGAGCGCTTCCGAAATCTCGTTGAGGACCGATTCCAGGAGCTCCGCCGACTCGTTTCGCGACAGACCAACCTCCTGATATACAGCCTCGCTCAAATGAGCCCGTGTGATGGTTGTCTCGGACATTGTGGCCCGTCCTTCCTGTAATGGTAAGGTCGTAGCCTATCGTGGCATGAGAAATCCGTCAATATCAACGGGATGGCGCCCGTTCTTTGATCAACAATAGTGGTGCGCGCGGAAACTAGGCTCACCAGCGAACCAAAGCGGCTCCCCAGGTAAGGCCACCGCCCATCGCCTCCAATAACACGAGATCGCCGCGCTTGATCCGGCCATCGCTTATCCCTTGGTCCAACGCCAGCGGAATAGACGCCGCGGAGGTATTGGCGTGCCGGTCGACTGTAACAATCACGCGATCCAGTGAGATGCCCAACTTTCGCGCGACGCCATCGATGATGCGTTGGTTGGCTTGGTGAGGAACAATCCAGTCTACTGCATCGATGCCAACTCCATTGGCGTCCAAAGACTCCTTTGCGACAGCCGCCAAATCAGTGACGGCGTGGCGAAACACCTCGCGCCCCGACATCCTTAAATGACCAACGGTCTGGGTCGCAGACGGACCGCCGTCAACATACAGAATGTCACGGTATCGACCATCCGAATGCAGATGAGTTGACAGAATGCCCTGCGCCTGTCCCCAACCCATTTCCCCAGGAATTGCGGCATCACTCGTTCCGGCACGCAATACGACCGCACCTGCGCCGTCACCGAACAGCACGCAAGTTCCTCGATCTTCCCAATCGAGAATCCGCGAGTAAGTTTCTGCCCCAATAACCAGCGCTGTCTCGACTTGGCCAGCCTTGATGAAGTTGTCAGCGACAGTCAAGCCGTAGACAAACCCCGAGCAAACAGCCTGTATGTCGAAAGCGATACCCTCGGTAATTCCGAGTTCAGCTTGTACCCGCGTGGCAGTGGCCGGAAACGTATCGTCCGGCGTGGTCGTGCAAACGATAATTAGATCAACGGCGCCTGCTTCAAGCAACGCATGCCCCAATGCTTGCTTGCTTGCTCGCAACGCCAAATCGGAAGTCAGCTCTCCATCAGCCGCGATATGGCGTTCTTTGATTCCCGTTCTGGCTATGATCCAATCATCGGAGGTATCCAGTCTCTCGGCCAACTCACGATTCGTGACGATGCGCTCCGGAAGATACGAACCGCATCCGACTATTCTCGATCGAATATTGCTCATTATCCGGTCGCGACCTTTGAATTAACCGCGAAATCAGCGTTCAGTTTGGCAAAATCTTTCTTGATACCCTCGTTCACTCTGTCGCGAACGAGTTCAACCGCAACATGGACGGCATTCGAAAAACCTAAGGCATCGGTGCCGCCGTGACTCTTGACACAAACGCCGTTAAGTCCCAAGAACATGGCGCCATCATGCTGTCGGGGATCGACATTCTTGCGTAGTTTTCGCAGCGCGGGCCCGGCTAGCAGCGCCCCCATGCGTGCCATCGGTGAACTGGTAAGCGCTGTTTTAAGATAATAGCTGAACAATTTCGAAGTCCCCTCGACGGTTTTCAATGCGACGTTCCCCGTGAAACCGTCGGTCACAATTACATCCACGGTGCCAGATCCAATATCGGTACCCTCGACAAAACCGTTAAAATGAAACGACAGGTTGCTTTCCTGAAGAATTGCCGCAGCCTTTTTGACAGCGACGTTTCCTTTCAAATCCTCTTCACCAATATTCAAAATCCCGACGGTAGGTCGCTCGAGACCAAGGACTTTCCGCGAGAAAACCTCACCCATGATCGCAAACTGAACCAGGTTGTTTTCGTCGCATTCAACGTTCGCGCCCAAGTCCAGCATGACTGTCCGACCGCGGCGGGTTGGAAAGACCGTAGCAATGGCAGGGCGGTCGACACCGGGTAAGGTTTTCAACACGAACTTAGCCATCGCCATCAAAGCACCGGTGTTTCCAGCCGAAACCACGGCGTCCGCCTCGCCCGCTCCAACCGCATCGATGGCCCTGCGCATACTCGACTGCCGACCCGTGCGCAATGCGACCGAGGGCTTTTCGCCGCTCCCCACAACATCGATCGTGTCTCTAATTTCTGCGACAGATTTGACGTTCGCGTACTGCTCCAGGAGCGGCGTCAATTGGCGCTCGCGACCAAAAAGCAAAAACCGCACACCAGGGTGACGGGCCAAATTGAGGTTGATCGCCTCGATAGCCATGTTCGGGGCATTGTCGCCCCCCATGGCATCCACGGAAATCGTTAACGGTGTAGACACTGGAAACGTCGTCCTAGCTCCTGATACGCGAACCACGCTCGCAAGGTCCATTCATAGTTCGACCCGGGCAGTTGGCAGAAAACCCAAAATCATGCAGGTCGCCAACTCAATCAACCAACTTGGTTCAGCCAACGAACATATCGCAAGTGAGTCTCTGCTCACGTTGGGAACCATCAGGTTGCGGAGCAGTCCGAAAAAACATTCCAGAGGAACCTTTCACGCCACGGCTTATATATTAAAGCCTAATGGCTAAGGCGCGACCTACTTAAACAAAATCGACGACTAGGGCAAGTGCGTCACTACCCATTTTTCAACTTCTCTCTCACTTTAGCCAATGCGGCAAAAGGATTTGCTGGTTCATGTTTTTCGTTGGTTTGACCGCCTCTCATAGCGACGCTTTCGAATGTCGCAGCGGAAATACGCGGATACGGATCTAATTCCAAAGCAAGCTGTTCGGCGATGATTTCTGCGGCGTCAATCTTCCCTCCGACAATCGGTTCAGCAAGGTCATCATCGTCCAGATCTAGATAGATTTCTTCCCCGCCACCCCCTAAGTCATTCCACTCACTCCTCATTTCCGGATCATAAATACGTGTGAACTCAACGTCGATTCGCTGGACGACCGGCTCCAGTGAAACGATACACTGCTGTATAATTTCCGCGTTCAATCGCACTCTTAGTTCCACTTTCGATGAGTCTGCGTCCTGAAACAAGGCGCCATGAGCTGTTAGATATTCGATCGATAGCACACGCAACCGCGCCGCCAGCAATTGACGTTCGTCAACGCTTGCCTCAATGGAAAAGGTGTATTTGTCGCTTTCAACTCTGTCGATACTGATCAAATGGGAGAATTCGCATCGTTCTTCATCGCTCATTGTTTTGTTCCAAGGCACAGCTGGGCGGCGGCCCAAAATTGACGGTTCCTATGACGAATGCCTCTGTCGCTTGAGCATCCATTGAGGCGCTCTCGCGGCGCACATATGCAGCAACGGCAGCAACTTGCGCATCGGCAGGAGAACTTTTCCTGAAGAGATTTCGCTTAAGCGCCGCCATTAAATCCTCATCACTTGGGGCAGCCAATCCCGCATCGTAGGCGGCAAGCCGTCCATAAAAACTTTGGGCCATGCCCTTTACACGCTTTCCGACGCCAATATCACCTACACCCATTTCACGAAGATTTTGATCCATGTCCGCGAACATCAGATCGAAGACTTCTTGGGCAAGTTCTGCACTTGCTTCGCCATCACGCTTGAGCCGGCGAAGTATTAACGAGGCATGCAATGCAATCATGTCAAACCGACCGTCCGGTGTATCTTCGACACCGCAATCCACATAGAACGCAGGAAGCCGAGACTGTTCGACGATCCTTGAGTAAATACGATGTGCAGCATCCTTGGCAGCAGGGTCTCTGAACAACCGCGGAAATTTCATCACTAGCCTCACCAATCCTCAAGGAGCATAAATCTACCATTAATTGACAGTACGGACGTGCCGGTGCAATAAATTGACGCGACTAAATGACACGCCGTTGGCTTGAATGCCTCATATGCAAGCTCAATACTAGACATAGGGCTGATTAGAGAAAGATGGGTAACAATAGGCCACGCAGGCAACGATTACGTTGCGGTAAGACCAACGTCACCGCAATAATGCTGTGTTTCGGTGTTGCTGCGTGTAGTGGTACCGTGAACACACACGGTGACAAACTAGAACCCGATCGCTTGAATGAACTGGTTGCCGGGCAGCATACTCGCGATGATGTCGCGGCGATCCTCGGATCGCCGTCATCCACATCTCCATTCGACGACGATTCTTGGTATTACATCAGCAATCGAACGGAAACATTGGCGTTTCTTGCGCCTAAGGTTACTGAACAGCAGGTAGTGGTCGTTAAGTTCAACAGCGAGGGGATTGTGCAGGAAATTGACAAGTTGGGGCTCGATCAAAAACGTGAGGTCGATATTGTTGATCGGGAAACGCCAACCACCGGTAACGATGTCTCGATACTCGATGAATTTATCGGGAATATCGGTCGGTTCGGTGGGGGCGCGACGGACGACCGCCTGCCGGGCCAATAACGTCGGATACTTTGCGCATTCGATCGGAAAAAAACCCCGCAAGATGATCTTGCGGGGTTTTTCCGTGGTGTCCAACTTATCGACTTAGTGTGCCAGCATCGCGAGCAACAGAAGCGCGACAATGTTGGTGATCTTGATCATCGGATTAACCGCAGGACCGGCGGTATCCTTATAAGGATCACCCACCGTGTCACCCGTCACAGCGGCCTTGTGAGCTTCTGAGCCCTTACCACCATAATTGCCATCTTCGATATACTTCTTGGCATTGTCCCAGGCACCGCCACCAGCGGTCATCGAGATGGCGACAAACAAGCCCGTAACGATCACCCCAAGGAGCATGGAGCCGACGGCGGCAAACGCGGCCGCTTTTCCGGCGATGGCGAGAATGATGCCGTACAAGACAATCGGCGCCAACACCGGCAACAAGGATGGAATGATCATCTCCTTGATGGCCGCCTTGGTCAGCATATCTACACACTTGCCATATTCGGGACGACCGGTTCCTTCCATTATCCCTGGAATTTCCTTGAACTGCCGACGAACCTCCACCACCACCGCGCTGGCGGCCCGACCAACCGCGGTCATGCCGAGAGCTCCGAAGAGATACGGGAGCAACCCTCCAATCAACAACCCGACGACCACATACGGATTCGACAAAGAGAAGTCGATCTCGAGGCCTGCGAAATATGGGAACTGCACGGGGTCGGAAATGAAGAAGTTCAAGTCCTGGGTGTACGCAGCAAACAGCACCAGGGCGCCCAAACCAGCGGACCCAATAGCGTAACCCTTGGTTACCGCCTTGGTGGTATTGCCCACCGCGTCCAGGGCATCGGTGGTCTTTCTGACGTCGGCCTCCATATCGGCCATTTCGGCGATACCGCCGGCATTGTCCGTAACCGGCCCATAAGCATCGAGCGCCACGACCATACCCGCCAGCGCCAACATGGCGGTCACCGCAATGGCGATGCCGAAGAGGCCCGCGAGCATGTAAGTGATGATGATCGCCGCACAGATGAGCAGTGCCGGGATGGCGGTAGCCTCCATGGAGATTGCCAGCCCCTGAATGATATTCGTGCCGTGGCCCGTCTGAGACGAGGCGGCGATGGATTGCACCGGACGGAAATTGGTTCCCGTGTAATACTCGGTGACCCAGATAATCAAGCCGGTGAGGACCAATCCGACAACGCCACAGAAGAACAACGACCACCCAGTGAAGGTTACGGCACCAACCGTATACTCAGTCCCGAGGCCGATCACCCAAGCTGTGATCGGAAGCAACAGCACGGCGGATATCACCGCACAACCGACAAACCCCTTATACAAGGCACCCATGATACTATTGCTGGAGCCAAGCTTGACGAAGAACGTGGACCCGACGCACGCCAGGAGGCAGACGCCACCAATGGCCAGCGGGTACAACATCATGTCGCTCATCGCGTCTGTGCCGAAGAAAAAGATGGAGGCCAAAACCATGGTCGCAACCACCGTAACCACATAGGTTTCGAACAGGTCGGCCGCCATTCCGGCACAATCGCCGACGTTGTCGCCAACGTTGTCAGCAATAACCGCCGGATTACGGGGATCGTCTTCGGGAATGCCCGCCTCTACCTTACCCACCAGATCAGCGCCCACGTCGGCACCCTTGGTGAAGATACCACCACCCAGCCGGGCGAAGATGGAGATCAGCGAAGCACCAAAACCCAGTCCGACAAGCGGATCAATCAGTGCCCGCCCCTCGGCGCCCATGGCCAATAGGAATAGGTAATAAATCACAACAGCCAGCAACGCCAAACCAGCGACCAACATCCCCGTAACCGCGCCCGCCTTGAACGCGAGCGAAAGGCCTTGGCCCAGACCGACGCGAGCGGCTTCGGCGACGCGAACGTTGGCGCGCACCGAAATATTCATGCCAATGTAGCCGGTCGCGCCGGAGAGAACGGCACCGATGGCGTAACCGAGTGCCACTGTCCAACCTAAGAAAACGAATAGAATTACCGCGACGACGATGCCAACGATACCGATGGTCAGGTACTGACGGTTAAGATAAGCAGCCGCTCCCTCCTGCACCGCTCCGGAGATCTCCTGCATCCGGGCATTGCCGGCGTCTGCGCCAAGCACGGATCGGCTGGCGTAGACACCATAGGCCAACGCCACGATCCCCGAGAGGATGACGATGAAATAAACCATGTTGATTGGTCCCTTTTTTTGGTTCGGACACGCCGCCGGGAACCTGTGGAATAACCCCCTCCCGCGATGCATCGCACATTTTATCTTTAGTAAATTCGGCGAAAAATGCCAGATGCGGGTTGAAAACGCAACATGCGACTGTTGCATTGCAGCAATCTTTTTGGCGGTTCCGGTTGTTGCGAGCCGAAACGGACTTAATGTGAGAAATCGGCCAAATCCACATTGTCTTGCAGTGGGTTAATTTGGGCCCGAGCACTGTCGTTCCGCGCCACGCACCGTAACCCTAAGTCGATCAAAACAACCGGTAATCCCCCCGGAAATCGTTGCACACATTACGCTTTAAAAATGTTGGTAACCGTGGATCGTTAGATCTAGCGGAGAACCGTTTGGTCCCAGCACATGCGCGTATGTCCCAAGGTTTTTTGGGTCCGGTTCGTCGACCCGACCGATTGCCGTCAACGACGTAGAAGAGGTCTTTGAGATAGCTTGTATCACGTTGGCAGATGCAGGCGGAACTGCGAAAACGAGCTCATAGTCGTCCCCGCCGGTCAACGCCACGGCAAGTAGATCAGGGTTGACGTCGATCGCAGCTCGAGCCGCCGAGGAAAGCGGTACGCTGGATGCCTCGATGGTTGCCGAGACGTTAGACGCCACACAGATGTGTTCAAGGTCTGCAACCAAGCCATCGGAAACGTCCGCTACGCCACGAGCAATCCCAACCAATTGTTGTCCAAGCTCAGTTCTCGCTTGAGGAAACCGATAGCGATTGACCAGAGCGTCGCCAAATTCGAGAGGAAGGTCTGGCAATTCCCCAGCAATGTACTTTAGGCCCAACGCCGCATCTCCAATTGAGCCCGATACAAATATGAGATCGCCTGGGCGCGCCGTTGAGCGGCGCAGTTCCGAACCCGCCCTCACCGCCCCTAGAGCAGTTATTGTAATACACATCGGTCCTGGTGAAGAAACGGTATCTCCACCAATGAGATGAACTTCCGACTTCCGCTGATCCCAGGCCAGCCGACAAACAAACCCCTCAAGCCACAAGATGGTTTCTTGAGACGACCAGTCCTTCGGCAACGCCAACGAGAGGGTATAAGCTCGAGGCTTGGCTCCCATTGCCGCTAGGTCCGAGAGATTGACGGCCAACGCTTTTGCTGCGACGGATTCCGGCGGATCCGATTCCACAAAATGAACTCCGCTGACAATCGTATCGGTTGTCACCACCATGCGGTGCCCAGACTCCAGCGCAATGGCCGCGGCATCGTCCGATAGTCCAAACGCACCCGGTTCACCTGCCGCCAGGGGAACAAAAAAGCGGGCGATGAGTTCGAACTCGTTAAGCCGATCAGCGCCCATCAGTTTTGTCTTGTGTCTTATCTGCGGGACCTAAGCTGTGGGCCAACCGGTCCAGAACCGCATTAACCAGGGCTGGCTCTTTGCCGGCAAAAAACGCATGTGCGAGGTCGACATACTCGTTAATGACCACCTTTGACGGCACCGAGGAGAGGGGCTTAAGCTCATAAGCGCCCGCCCGCAGTACAGCCCGCAAAAGGACCTCAAGCCGCTCGATGCTGTGCCCCACATCGAGAGCGGCATCCAGCGCCGCATCGACTGAGGGCTGCTGCCCGAAAACGCCCATAACTAAATCTTCGAGCAATTGCTCATCGGGAGCGGGAAGCTCCAAATTTGGGTCGGCTTTCGACCAACTTTCACCCTTGAAGCCCTGAAGCACCTCCTCGGGAGAGGCATCGGCAACATCAATTTGATAAAGCGCTTGCACAGCGGCCAAGCGAGTGGCGCTGCGCTGTCCACGAGATGGTGCAGCGGCATTCGCGTTCATATCGGCGTCGGCAAGAACGTTTGCCTCAATTCCATCATCCTCAGGCAAGCGAACGCTGCCTCAGCACCTTTGTTTTTCTCATCGACAGCGGCGCGAACTCTCGCCTGCTCGTAAGAAGCGCACGTTAAAACTCCGAAGCCGAGGGCCAAGGAATGGTCTACTGCCAAACGCATCAGAGCATGGCTCGCCTCTCTACAGATATGGTCATAGTGATCAGTTTCACCCCGGATGACACAACCTAGAGCGAGAAAGCCATCATAACGTTCACTTTGTTTCTCTGTGTCCATTGCGCGCGCGGCAAATCGGATTGCGGCCGGGATTTCGAAAACGCCCGGAACCGAGAGCCGTTTGCTTTCCACACCGGATTCGCTCAGAACTGCGGTTGCCCCGGTCACCAGTTGGTCTGCGATATCTTCGTAGAACCGCGCCTCGACAATTAGCACATGTCGGCCGTCACTCATGATTTCCCTCGGGTCCACTTATGGGTTGTTGACCGGTAATCTTCAGCCCG
>CAKZLS010000300.1 GCA_937127205.1 uncultured Rhodospirillales bacterium | reverse complement strand
GGGCCTGAGCCAACACATGATGATGAGACGTTGTGGTCGTGGCGGAAGCACTCTCGAATGATGCTGCATGATCGGGTGCATCAACAGCGAGAGCGGGCGTTGTCCCCAGAAGGACGGTTGCGATATATGCGGCCGGTACTTTCTTAAGCATTGAATGTTCCTTTCACTCTGATACTCGGATTTATTCTGCTGGAGCCGTTTCGGGCGAACTCTTGGCAGCTGCCCTTATCTCCGATCGCAAAGCGATGCGCTTCCAGATCAAAAACACTGCGGGGATAACGAGCAGCGTCAACACAAGAGCACTGCTCATGCCCCCAATCATCGGTGCTGCAATGCGCCTCATCACGTGAGAGCCCGTTCCGTGCCCGATCATAATCGGCAAGAGGCCGAAAATGATCACCGCCACTGTCATGACGATGGGCCGAACGCGCAGGAGAGCTCCTTCGACGATGGCCTCTCGCAGATCCTCGATCGTCAGAAGGCGGCCCTCCCGGTCGGCTGCTTCACGATGGCGGCCAAGTGCCTGCTCAAGATAGGCAAGCATGAGGACACCGATCTCGACGGCGACGCCGGCGAGGGCAATGAATCCGACGCCGACGGCCACGGACATGTGATAGTCGAGCCAGTACAGGAGCCAGACACCCCCGATCAGCGCAAATGGGAGGGTCCCGAGGATGATACCCACCGAGATCAAATTGCGAAAATGCACGTACAGGAGCACAATGATGATCGCGAGCGTGACCGGGACCACAAGCCCCAAGCGTTGCTTGGCGCGCTCCATATACTCGAACTGTCCGGACCAACCAATTGAATAGCCCGGCGGCAATTCCACACTCTCTTCAACAATTTTCTGCGCCTCGGCAACATAGGAGCCGAGATCGCGACCGGCGATATCGACGTAGATCCATCCGTTCAATCGTGCGTTTTCGCTCCGGATCATTCCGGGGCCATCGCTGATCGAAATCTCGGCAAGTCTGCTGAGCGGAACGTGGGCGCCGCTCGGTGTAACGACCGGTAGGCGTTTAAGCTGTTCGAGTGAATCGCGGAAAGTTTGCGGATATCGCAGGTTGACGGGATAACGCTCCAACCCCTCGACACTTGTCGTAACCGACATCCCTCCGATTGCTGTGCGTACGATGTCCTGAACGTCGGTCACATTCATGCCGTACCGCGCGGAGTCAATCCGATTTATATCGACGTCGATAAAACGGCCGCCGGTGACGCGCTCGGCATAGACCGACAACGTCCCTTCGACAGGTTTGAGAGCCTCCTCGATCCGGGTTCCAATGTCGGAGATTATGTTAAGGTCGGGCCCGGCCACTTTGATCCCAACCGGCGTTTTGATGCCTGTTGCCAACATGTCGATCCGGTTCTTGATCGGCATGATCCACACGTTGGTGAAGCTTGGAACTTGGACGAGAGCATCGAGTTCCTGCTTGAGCCGATCCATGGTCATGCCCTCTCGCCACTCGCTCCGAGGCTTGAGCTTGATCGTTGTCTCCACCATGGTCAGCGGTGCCGGATCCGTGGCGGTATCGGCCCGGCCGGCCTTTCCGTAAACGGTTTCGACCTCGGGAATCGTGGCGATCAGCTTATTGGTCTGTTGCAAGACCTGCTGCATTTTGCCGATCGAGATTGCGGGATAGGCGCTCGGCATGTAGAGAAGATCGCCCTCGTCCAGTTCCGGCATAAATTCGGAACCAAGGTGAGCGAGAGGGTAAATCATGCTTGCTCCCGCCACGACTGCGACCAAAACCATAAGAGTTGGAGCCCGAAGGATCACCGTGATGAATGGTTTGTATGCGGCGACAAGCAGGCGATTCACCGGGTTGCGTTGTTCGGGAAGGATACGGCCGCGAATGAAATAGCCCATAACAACCGGCGTGAGCGTTATCGCGAGAATGGACGCGGCCGCCATGGCGAACGTCTTGGTGAAGGCCAGGGGTTTGAACAGGCGCCCTTCCTGAGCCTCCAGCGCGAACACCGGCAAAAAACTCAACGTGATGATGAGGAGGGAAAAGAACAACGCCGGACCAACTTCGGAAGCCGACTCCGCGACAATGCGCCAACGATTTTCCGGCGTCACTTCCTGTCGCTCCGCATGCTTGTGGTAATTCTCGATCATGACGATGGCGCCGTCGACCATCGCGCCAATGGCGATTGCGATTCCACCAAGGGACATGATGTTCGTGTTGATACCCTGGGCGTTCATCACGATGAATGCGATCAGAATGCCCACCGGAATCGTCAGGACGATCACCAACGAAGAGCGCAGGTGAAACAAGAACGCCGCGCAGACCAAAGCCACGACGGCAAATTCTTCGATAAGCTTTTCTTTCAGGGTATCGACGGCTCGGAGTATGAGGCTGGATCGGTCGTAGGTTTCCACGATCTCGACACCGTCGGGCAGACCGGCCTGAAGCGTGGCAAGTTTCGCTTTGACCGCGTCGATGGTGGCAAGCGCGTTTTCGCCCCAACGCATGATGACCACGCCACCGACGGCTTCTCCTTCGCCGTTCAGGTCGCCTATGCCCCGGCGCAGTTGCGGACCGGTCCTGATGTCGGCAATGTCCTCAAGGAGGATCGGGGTCCCGGACGACGTGATCCCCACCGGGATGGCCCGCAGGTCCTCTTCGTTTTCGATATAGCCGCTGGCGCGAACCATATACTCCGCCTCGGCAAGTTCGAGAACCGAGCCGCCCACTTCCTGATTGCCCTGCTGAATGGCGACCCTCACCTTCGACAACGGGAGGTCGTACGCGCGCAGGCGGTTGGGATCGACGACGACCTGGTACTGCTTCACCATTCCGCCGATGGTGGCAACCTCGGACACGCCCGGAACGGTCTGCAGCTCGAATTTCAGGAACCAATCCTGAATGCTGCGCAGCCCGGCCAGGTCGTGCCCGCCCGTGCGGTCGACGAGTGCATATTGGTAGATCCAACCCACGCCCGTCGCATCGGGACCGAGTGCCGGCTTGGCACCGGGTGGCAGCTGATCCGTGACTTGACTTAGATACTCAAGGACCCGGGAGCGGGCCCAATAGAGGTCGGTCCCGTCTTTGAAAATCACATACACATAGGAATCACCGAAGAACGAGTATCCCCGCACCGTGACCGCCCCCGGGACCGCCAGCATGGCTGTCGTCAACGGATAGGTGATCTGGTCCTCGACGACTTGTGGCGCCTGCCCGGGATAGCTCGTCTTAATGATCACCTGGACATCGGACAGGTCGGGAATTGCATCCAGTGGCGTATTCTTAAGAGCATAGAGCCCCCAGCCGAGAATCAGGAGCGTGAATACAATGACCAGAAAACGGTTCTCGACCGACCAGTGAATGATTTTTGGGATCATGACCCACCTCCATCGGTCCCGTTATTCTCGAGCGTCGTAATCATCCACATGCCGGCTTCGTCTTTTGTGAGTTGGAATCGATAGGTATCCCCGCTTGAGACACCCGACAGGTCGACAGAAGGGGCAACCTTGAAATCCATCGTCATTTGCGGCCAGCCGATTGCCGGTATCGGTTCGTGCGAGATATTCACTTGATGGGCCGCCGCGTCGACGGCGTTCACGATCCCTACCGCCGAGGGGTTCGAGCCGTTGGATGCGATGGAAGCAATCCGCCACGTACCGGCCTCGTCTTTTTCCAGTTCGAACTGCACATGCTGTGCATCGCTGATCGCGGCAAGATCCACGGAGGGTGCAACCGCGAAGTCCATAGTCATTTGCGGCCAGCCCAGTGCCGGGATGGGGGCGTGCGTAACGTTGACCTTTCTCTCCCCGGGCATCACGGCGTTGACGACACCCTCGGCTCGGATTTCCGCGTTTGACGCCATGTCGTTGGGCTCGCCAGCCTCAAGGCGGGCAAGTGCTCCACTCAGGCTGCTTTCACTGTCGATGAGAAATTGACCCGACACGACGACTCGCTCGCCGCCGGACAGTCCCTCAAGGATGGCCACCCGGTCCCCCGACTCAATTCCCGCTTTGACAAGCACGGGCCGAAACGCGCCTTCCTCGGCCTCAACGATGACCCGTTCGGATTGACCCGTCCGAATGAGAGCTTGCCGCGGAACGCTGAGAACGTTGGTGCTCGGCCGGCCGTGCATAGTGACGTCGGCGTACATGTCTGGTTTGAGGCGCTCGCCCGGATTGTCGAACCGCAGACGCACCTTCAAAGTGCGCGTTTTCGGATCAACCGTCGGATAGACATACTCGATCTCGCCATCCCATCTTTCGCCAGGCAAATACGAGAGTGTCATGTTGGCGGGCAATCCCGGTTCGATCGCGTGCGCATCACTTTCGAAAACATCCGCCAGGACCCAGACGGATGACAGGTCGGCCATTGAGAGGATGGTTTTACTCGGCATTGCGTACATGCCGTCGCCGACATTAAGGGCGTAAACGACGCCATCTTGGGGCGCGTAGACGGGAATGGTGCGGCTGGCTTTCCCTGAACGCTTGAGCCGTTTGATGTAACTTGCGTTGACTCCAAGAGCATCCAAACGTTCCTCAGCCGCATTGATCAAGGTTGTGCGTCCCCTACTCAGCGCTTGTAGAAGTTCCGCTTGCGCATTCACGATCGTCGGCGAATAAAGCCGGAAAAGGAGGTCTCCTTTTTTCACACGTTCGCCAATCGATCTAACCTTGAGGTCCTCGATCCAGCCGTCTGTACGGAGATGCACGTGAAAGACACTGCCCTCGTTGAACTCAATGTATCCGACCGTAGAAATATTAGGTGAGAAGTCGCCTCGCTCGACCGCGGCAGTTCGAACGCCGAGGTTGTTGACGATGTTCGGGCCGATCCGGATGGCAACGTCATCATTGCCGCCACCGGCGCCTTCACCCTCGTATACCGGGATGAGGTCCATGCCCATCGGCGACTTGCCGGGGCTATCGCTCCGGAAGTTCGGATCCATGGGCGCCACCCAATAATCGATTTTCCGTTCCGCCTCCGGGTCTCCGGTGGTTATCGCGGCGCTTGTCTCGGGTGTTGGTGTTGGCAGGAACTTGCCTGCCGCAAATCCGATTGCCAGGGCCACGACGGCAATGACCAATATTCCTACTTTCATTCCGCGCCTGCCTTTAAATAGAGAAGCTGCGATTGCGCCTTTGCTTGATCCACACGAACGCGCAAGCCCCTCAGCCGCGTATCAATTTCTGTCAATTGCGCTCGCATTAGTGTCGAGAAATCCGTCACGTCCGACTGGTAGGCGACCATCGACGCATCTATGTTTTCGTCCGCCTGACTGCGTATCGCCTTCTCATACAGATCGACACGGTCGCCAAACCTGATCCAGTCCGCCCATGCAATTTCCAGCATTTTGTCGAACTCGATCAGCCTTTGGGAACGCGAAAGCTCGACGCTTCTAACTTCCAGCCGAGAGCGCGCGACTTCCTTGTCCTGCCTGTTCCAGAAAAAAAGCGGAACCGACATGTTGACCATGAATGACGCGAAGTCCGGTAGATCGCGTCCCATGAGATCCTGGTCGCGATAGCCATACTGAGCCTCAAGGGCAAAATTGGGAAAGTAGCGGCGCTCGGCGATTTCGGTTCCTCGACGCTTCGCGGCGGTCTCCTCGTCGAGTTCTATGATCCTTGGATGGCGGCTCAGTCCCGCTCGAAGAGTTTCGAGATCACCCGGTGGCGGCAAATCCGGGAATACGGAGTCAATGGGTCGTCGCCCAGCTTCGCCCACCCATCGAACCAGCCTGGACTGTGCGTCTTCAAGTTTGCGCCTAGCATCGAGCTCTCGATCTTCAACAATACTGAGCTCAAGCTCAGTTCTTACGAGATCTTCGCTTCTCGCTATGCCAGTCGCGAACCTGGACGAGGTTGCGCCAATGACGTTTCGAAGCGAGTCCTTACTATCCTGAAGAACCTCAACTGCGCGCGACCAATAGTGGGCCTCCAACCAATCCAGCCGTACGGCCAGCAAGGCATTGAGGTTTTCCGCGGAACGCAGAGCGCGCTGCCTATCCGCCAAATGCTTCGTCCTCGCGGTCTTCAACGACAGTGTTCCGAAAGGGGGAAAAGCCTGACTGAGACCAACGACAGCCTGGGTCATTGGCTCCTGGCTAAAGTCGAAGGTGTTCGTAGGGAGATTGAGCACGCCCACCTTGATTCTTGGGTCGGGGAGTTGACCATCAGCGACGGCGGCATTTTCAAGAGCTTCGGCCTGCGCGCCGAAGCGCGCAAACGAAGGGTCTTGCGGATTGATCAGGCTTTGCGCCTCTGTGAGCGTTAACGGCTCAGCGGCCTTAACCCACAACGGCAGCAAAATCGCCACTAGACTGATCGCCGCGAACACTTTCCGCATATTTCTAAAAGCCTCTCTTATGATTCCGCGCACAAGTCTGTGTGCGAGCTTCGTCCTCGGACCGCCTGCACGACGTTAGATTCGCAGAAAATACTGGTCAGGCTTGAACTCGTGAGGATGTAACGTGCTGATGATCCACAAAATCTCAGCGCAGTCCGCCGATTACAACGGCAATAGCGGCGAACATGAAACTGCCAGTCAGGTAACGGACGGTGATCGGGGTACTGAGCCACCGGCGTATGCTGAACACGAAAAACCTCCTTTGAAGAATATTTTAAATTTTTCGGGCACTCTCATGTGTTCTTGGCCCGTTTTTCACCCTTGGACTCTCCCAGTCGCGGTTAATTGAGGAGAAACAGCGGCTCACGTTTGATCGTGAAAATCCGTTCAGCGGATAAAACAGAATTTCTTTTTCTGAAGTTTGTCAGCGGAAAGCTTTTTTGTGACAAAGTATGTCACGCGTGCTGGGGCCGTATCGGATGCTAATGCGGCAGTTGAATGACCGCTCGCAATCCGCCCTCAGTTCGGTTCGACAAGATAATCTCGCCGCCGTGAGCATGGGCGATGGTTCGAGCGATGCTGAGTCCCAAACCCGCACCGCCGGTTTCTCGGCTTCTTGAGCGTTCCAGGCGAAAAAAAGGCGCGAAGACCTCGTCCAGTTCTGTGTCCGGAATACCCGGCCCGTCGTCATCGACCACGATCTGCAGGACATCTTGGTTCGAGGACATCTTCACTTTCGCGCTGCCACCATACTTGACGGCATTGTCGATGACGTTTGTAAGTGCTCGCTTGATCGCGAATGGACGACAGGAGTACTTCAGCGTTTTAGTTTCATCGAACTCTACCCTTTGGCCGGCGTCAGACATGTTGTCGCAGATGCTTGCCACCAGCGAACCGAGATCAACGATCCGAGGCTCCTCTTGCTCCGCATCATCTTTCGCGAAGGCTAAAGTGGATGCGATCATCGACTCCATTTCCGCCAGAGTAGCCAGCGTCTTTTGTTTTTCCTCCTCGTCCTTGATGTACTCGGCACGCAGACGGAGGAGTGTTATCGGCGTCCTGAGGTCATGAGAGATCGCCGCCAGCATCTGTGTTCGATTTTCGATAAGGCGCCGCAAACGTTCCTGCATCTCGTTAAATGCATGAATTGCTTGGCGAACCTCCGAAGGGCCCGCCTCTTCGACGGGCGACACGTTGACGTCGCGACCGAGCCGCTCGGAAGCCCTGGCGAAGGCGCGGAGAGGTCGCGTCATACGCCGGACCACCCAGAGCGAAAACAGGGCAATGGCGATTGTCATCAGAGCGGTGGAGAGAACCGCCTGGCTGGACCAGAAGTGTTCGGATTTCGGAAAAGTCGTTGCGAAGTTTATCCACTGCCCGTCGTTAAGGCGAACTGACGCTCTGACGACGTGCTCCAACGGGTCGCCTGTCATCATTTGCAGCAGGTGAGCGCGCATCCAAGCCACCGGCGATGATGCAGCGGAATGCTGGTCGGCGTCAGATACCTCCAGCCACTGAACGACAACATGCGACGAATCGGATTGAATCAATCGCACCAGAAATCTCTTTAACAAAGCGGAACGCCAGTCCTCATCAGCTGACCGCGCCAGCAGGCTTTCCGGAGCCAAGGTTACCTCTAATGATGGGCTGTTGGCGGCTCGGACGAAGCGTCCACGCAAATCCGGCGGCGCTTCCTTTACGAGTCGGGTGATCTCAGCGATTCGATGTGCCATCTGCTGGTCGCCACTCAGCATTAACATCTCGGCACGATCGGAGAAGTAGATTGCCATGCTGAGCACATGCGATACGGAAAGCCCAACCAGTAAGACCAGGATTGTTTGTCCAGCAAGACTGCGGGGCAGTAACCGCCTCATGGCGATTGAACCGAAGGCGTAAAAACGTAACCTCCTCCCCAAACCGTTTTGACGATCACTGGGGTCTTGGGATCCTCTTCGATCTTTTTTCGCAACCGGCTCACCAGCGTATCAATGCTTCGATCAAAAGGTGTCGCGTCGCGACCTTGCGTCAGGTCGATGAGTTGATCGCGAGTCAGCACTCTTCCAGAATGCTGAACAAAGACGTGCAAGAGGTTGAATTCGCCTGTGCTCAGGGAAATGATTGTGCCGTCGGCATCCTCAAGTTCCCGGCGAGCAATATTAAACTTCCAGCTCTCGAAGGTAACTATGGGTTCCTTGGGCGGGGCGCCGCGCTCCGGAAAACTTTGGGCGCGCCGTAAGACGGCTCGCACGCGAGCGAGCAGTTCCCGCGGACTGAACGGCTTGGCCAGGTAGTCGTCGGCGCCCATCTCCAGACCGACGATCCGATCGGTTTCCTCGCCCATCGCTGTCAGCATGACCACGGGAATATTGGACTTTCCACGCAGGTCGCGGCAAATCGTTAGGCCGTCCTCTCCCGGCAGCATCAGGTCCAAAACGATCAAATCGACCTGACTCTGCTCCAGTAACTTGCGCATGGTCTTACCATCCGCCGCGGTGCTAACCCGAAAGCCATGCTCGCCCATGAACTTGGCGACGAGATCGCGAATTTCCCGATGATCGTCGACCACAAGGATGTGCGGAGTGTCCTTCATGTTGCGAAGTATATGTAAGCGGTGCGCCGATGGCAGAAGAAAATTGTGACAGAGTTTGTCGCCAGGGACGTAAGGCAAACTTTGTCACCCAGAAGGGGTCTGCCGGACAAACTTGAGCAAAGAAGATTTCCTTCAATTCTGATCCAGAAATCGACACAGAACAGGAGTTTTCGATCTTGAAACCGGCACTGATGCGCGCAGCTGCGGTAGCAATCATCGCAACTATCGCCCTGTCAAGCGCAGCTGGCTTTGCCGATCCTTCCCATCACAGTACCGCAAATACGGGAAGTCAGCCCTCCAGTGAAGCTGGCCCTTCTGAGAGGATGGGTCACGGAATGATGGATTACGGCTGGAGCATGATCGGACCCAGTGGAGTCGACTCGGCGTTGGTCAATATCATCAAGGAAAGGCTGGCGATCACCGAGGATCAGCAGCCCGCCTGGCAGTCTTATATCGACGCCCTCCAGGATAATGCCGAAGCGATGCGCTCCATGCATGAAGCCATGGACACGATGAACGATCCCAAAACGAGTGCGCAGGACGTTAGCGCTTTGATGGCAAGCATTCACCAATTGCAGCGCCAGGCCCTTGAAGATGTGCAGGCCGCGCACGGCGCACTGCTCGAAGTTCTCCGTGACGATCAGAAGCCTGCCGCCCGCAGCCTGATTGTGCACGGTGAGCTTTTGGGGCGATCCATGGGAAAAAGCAGAATGATGCCGCCCTGCGAGAGCGATACAGGCGGAGGTGCTTCGTCCAAAATTTAGCAACGTAGAGTGCCGGCGGGCGAGCCGCCGGCCGCTTCCTCGCGAGTAGGGATAGACAGATGTGGGATGAAGGCTCGTTAAACCACGAAATGATGGGATGGTGCGATAGCTCTTGGCACTGGTTTTTCGGCTTTCACGGCATCATGTCCGCCATTTTCCTAGCCGTCATTGTCGTCGTGCTCGCTTTGCTCGTCCGCGATTTGCGAAGAGATCACGAACAACAAACCACACCGACAGGGAGGGACGGAAAACCAAGCATCGACACAGCAGAAGCAAATCTCAAAACTCATTCGGTCAGACGATCTTGAGACGAAACTCCAGCAAATCGATACCCATCCCGCCGTCCCAGCATGAGCGAGGACGGAATTCACAAGTTTAGCGAGACAATCATGGCTGTAACGAAACAACCGACCCACCAGGCCCACGATGCGACCTCTTCCGCCGCGGCGGCCGCAAAGCCAGCGGATGATCACAGTCACCTTGATCATGGCCATGCGATAGTTGCGGATGGAGACATGACGGCAAAGGACCCGGTTTGCGGGATGATGGTGAAGCTGGACCAAGGCAAACCTAGCCGCGAGCATAACGGCGAGACCTATCATTTCTGCTCTGAAAAGTGCCGCGACAAGTTTGTGTCGGACCCGGAGCAGTATTTATCCGGCGCGACCAGGCAAGCAGCCGTGCCCGCGCCCGAGGGCACGAAGTACACCTGCCCGATGCACCCGGAAATCGTCCGCAATGCGCCGGGCGACTGCCCGCTCTGCGGCATGGCGCTGGAACCGATGGG
>CAKZLS010000299.1 GCA_937127205.1 uncultured Rhodospirillales bacterium | reverse complement strand
AACCTCAGATGCTCAAAAAGGCCGCCGACAATCCGGCCTTCTCCCGAAATTCTGGGCGCCAAAGCGGTTCCGCCAACGACGAAATCGATCGTTGCTCGACCGCCAATCCGAACGTCGCGCAGCGCCAGGGAGCTTGCCAAAGGCGCGAGGTCGCCCCGTATCCGGAGAGCGCCGTTGACGGCTCCCTCGGCATCCTCCTCCCAGACCAGCGAGAGCGCGCTGTCTTCGTCTACCTGGACAGTGTTATCGGGGTCTGCCGAAAGCACGGTCACCGGGCAAGTCAGGACCAAGGCCAGCGCCAAAGCCAACGGTCGAACGAGAGACAGGGTCGAACCATCCATATCAGAACGCCTGACCGACACTGATGTAGAATTCTAAAGGATTGTCCACGTCGTCGCGCCTGTTGATGGGAAACGCAAAATCCAAACGAACCGGGCCGAACAGTGTATGATGCCGGAGCCCGATGCCCGCCGCCCAACGGGGTTCCGTAGAGAAGTCGGGAATTTGGTCTTCATAGACGTTGCCGCCTTCGAAGAACGGCACGACGCTGAGACTGCGCCAGACGATGGCTCGAAACTCCGCGCCGACGAGAAACAGCGAGCGGCCGCCGATGGGATCATTATCGTCATCCAGCGGACCCACTTTCTGAAATTTGTAACCGCGAATGGAGCCATCGCCGCCCGCGTAAAACCTCTTGTTGGACGGAATGTCTCTTCGCGACTCCCCGACGATGGAGCCGACGCTTGCGCGGCCCGCCAGCACGAACCGCTTGTCCTCGTCGAGAGCGGCAAAGGCGTGGCCGTCGATCCGACTGACAAGAAATGTGGTGATGTTATCGAACTCGCCCGCGTATGGCGTCATGGAAAGCTTGAGCCTGGTCCCCTCGGTGGGACGCCACAGACTGTTGGTTCCGTCGTACCTGAGAGAAAGCGGAAGACCGAACAACCGCGACGTCCGCGTCCCATCGTTATCCTTCAGTCGGGATATTTCGATCGAGGCGTCGGTCGCGGCGCGCCACCTTCCGCCGAGCGGCAATCGCGCGCCTCCCACCACTTCGGCGCCGAGTTCGTCGAATGCATCACTGTCCACACGGATCAGTTTGGCGCTGGTTATCAGGTCCAGGCTGGGCTCCCAGGTGTCTGGTCTCCGGAACGCCGCTTTTGCTTGCTGCGTGATTCGGCCCGCTTCCAGACTGACCTTGACGTCCTCGTTTCGGCCGAAGACATTCCGATGCTCCCAAGACAGCTCGCCGGCAATACCGTCGCCGGTGGAGTACTTGACCCCCGCGCCGACGGATCGTGGCGGTCCCTCCACCACGGTGACGCTCAGCGGCAGTTCGCCAGCGGCATCGAGTTCTCCACTGTTTTCGGTCACCACGGCTGAAAACAGGCCTGCCCGCAACAACCGGGCTTTGAGCAGATCCAGTTTGCTATCATCGTATGGATCGCCTTGGACCCAAGGGACCAAATCGCGAATGTATTCCTCATCCACGCTTTTAAGACCGTCGAACGTCAACGGACCAAATCGGGCCAATGGACCCGGAGCCACAGCAAGTTCAACGGATACCGTTCGAGCCAAGTGGTTTACCGAAACCCGCCGATCCATAACCTTGGCGAGCGGAAACCCTTGCCGCGCGTAAGACTTCAACAATCGCCGTTCGGCGGCGACGATCTCCGCCGCGTCCGCACGCCTCCATAGGTTCAGACCCAGGCCCTCCGGGTCCGGCGTTTCCGGGACGTCCTCCGTCTCCTTGCCGACAAACTCGACATCGAAAGCGGATAATACGTAGGTTGGACCGGGCGACACTTGAATGGACACCTTGATCTGATCGTCGCCCCGCTTGATGCCCTGCTTGAAGGAGGCGGCGTAGTAACCCTTCGAACGAAGAATCTCTTCGAAACGTTCGAGATCAACGTCAATCCGCCTCTGATAGCCGGCGGCCGTTTCGGGAGCGCGATGCTGAAGTTCGACCAGTTGCGAACTATCCTCCATCAGGTGCCGCAGCGACCGGTCGACACCGGAGATCTTTACCTCGTAGGCAGGCGGCGGCTTGGGGCGGTCCTGCTCCACGAACCAAGCGTCCCTGTCCTCACCAGCATCAGCCCACGCCATACGCGGCCCAAATCCGGCAATCGCGGTCATGACCAGTGCAAACGCCAAGCTGTGTAGGAAAAACCTCGGAATGCGGTGGTCGCGGACGGGGGATTCTTCCGCGGGATCAGTCTGCTTCACGTTGGCTTCGATGCCCCCCAAAAACCCGCACCTTGATCCGGTCGGCCGTATTGAGCCGGCGTCGGAGGAACCGGCGAGTCCTCTCCTGGCCAATGGTCTCGTCCCGCGTCCACACCGCCAGCGTCGCCAGGAACAGACCGCTCAGAACCACCTCCTCAATCTGCCGCCGCGGCGGCACGGCATCAAGAGCGGCCGCATCACGCAACCATAGAATGGTCCGCGACAGCTCGAATATCATGGGCACCCAGTGGTGAGGGTGAAACGGCCACATCTTTTCGCCAAGCATCTGCGCCGTTACCTTACGATGTGGCGCGAGCGCATCGAACCAGCGGAGCATGAGCGTTTGGACCCGCTCAGACCCCGGCGCCAGAGCGGTCTCCGCATCCAGCGGCGCCAACATCGCCGCCCGGGCGCGGCCGAACCACGCATTTGCTACCGCATCGAGATCGCGATGGTGTTCGGCGACGTCGACCAGAGTGACGCCGAGAGCTTCCGCCACGTCATAAAGGCGCACATTGTCCCAGCCCACGTCTTCGGCAAGGTCGATGGCCGCATCAACGATACGTTCACTCAAATTGTGAACGTTCTTTTTCGCTTTTCGCTTAGGTTCCGTCATGGCCCGGCTCTCCTCGACCGTCCGATAGCGCTCACAATAGCATACGAGCGCCGATAGGCGAGCAGGCGCAGACATCCTTTTCGACGTTTTCGTGACATGCGCCCGGCACCACTCTCATATATGTATTGAACACAGTGGCATAAGCGCTGCGGCATAGGAAATTGCTGGAGTTGGAAGCCATGTCCCATGATATCCGGCTATCAGGTCCGTCTCCTGGACACGCTGGTCCGTTCGAAGCGTGGCAGCGCGGACTCACTCTCGCCCAAGCCTTAGACCGATTCGCCAGCGGTGCCAAATGGTCCGAACGCAGATCGCGGATCGAGGCCTGGTTCGACCGGTTGCGAACCGATCCACGCAATCCGTTGGCGAACCGCGCCGAAGCCATGGTTCATCTTCAAGACCTGGCGCGTGCCTGGGAGGAACAGGCGCGATTACTGGAAGAGCTGCGGGCACATCTCATCGGCATGCTGCACGCTGGCCGACTCCTCGCCATAGGATTTACCGTGGAGACCGGATCGTCTTCCAGGCTCGCCATTGTTCCGTGGGACGTTTGGGCAACCGCCATTGCCATCGACTGGGACGGATCGGGCATTCAGGGAAAGGACACGGCATTTCTGGATGTTCGCATTCTGCCGCCGGATCAGGATCGCCTAAAACATCCCACTGCGGCCCCGTTCATGGATCCGCTGCCGGCGCCGGATGTTTAAGCGGCATTCCCTTGGCACCGATAAATACCGCGAGGATGCGGCAGGGTGTCGTTCCGGTATTGCGGCCGTTATGACCCGTCGCCATGGCTTCCATGAACCCCGCGCCTTGGCCGAAGGTCCGGCTGCCGTGGCCCGCGTAATCAACCGTCACTTCGCCCTCTAGAACATAACCGAACAGCGGCACGGCGTGGGTGTGCCACCCCGTCTCTTCGCCGGGCAGCAAGGTAACCACAACCGAACGGATTTCGGCCTCGCCCTCGGGATAGACAACGGCTTCACCAACGACGGTGGTGCTTCCCTTGTAGACCTCTTCGACCCGCTTGTAGTCCTTTGCAGCCGCGACGCTCGCCGCCAG
>CAKZLS010000298.1 GCA_937127205.1 uncultured Rhodospirillales bacterium | reverse complement strand
GCCAAAATACGACATTGCAAAATAGTTATTTGCTAGCAAATTTTATGAATCAATTTATAAACCAATTATTAACGATTATTTTATTTATTGTTATTTTAAATAAAATTTGATCGATTTTTTTTCTAATTTGAGATCTCGTACTCCGTCGCATGATTGCAACGATCGATGGGCGATTGCGACCACACGCAAACTTGGAGTCAGCGAAACCTCCTGTAGTCAACTTGCGCGTGCTTGATCATTAGTTGACCTGAAGCGCCTCATTCGCAATTTCATTGAGATATGGCGCCGCGCGTTAATACCCGACCCAGGTAACGCGCTTTCCAGTGAGCGCCATAAGTAATAATTTTTGCGACATTGTTTTTACTGATTTAAAATCAACAAATTACGATTTTTTATTCCACCCGGATCCAAACGCGAATAAAGGCCATTTGTGTCGCACTTGGTTGCTAAATAGTGGACTTAATTCCTGGTCCGTAATATAACAACTAATAAGCTACGTATTTAAGTTTAAGGGGAGTCTGTTGACGCGACGGTTTCTGGAGTGAAAGTCTTGTAAACACGGTAAACGTGTAATTTGCGGTCAATCCGTCTCCTCCATCGTCTTTGTTGTCGACGATGGAGGAGACATTTGACCCCGCGGTTAATTGATTTCCGCACGTGTTGCTATGGCAGGATGCAACGAAGATCAGCCGCGTTAATGTCTCAACGGCTGAACGTGCGGGCACACGCTTACCCCGATTTGGATCCAAGATTGCCGCTGTCTTTCCGGATTCCGCTACGCTTTATCCCCCACACAGAGGTCGCGACACGGGACTGCCGAGAATATCATCCGTAACGATGCTTGTTTTGATCAAAATACAGCAAAGTAGTGCGAATTGAGCGAGTGCTAAGAACGGAAGTGAAATCATGGCCGAGCAAGTGACGATTACTGCCAACGACCCAAGCGCGGCAGAGCCGAATGACGACGGCCAGTTCACCGTCACTCTGACCGGCGTGAGCGCCGAAGATACGGTAATCAGCTATCTCGTCACCGGTAGCGCCACGGCCGGCAGCGACTATAGCCCCCTTTCCGGCTCGGCAACCATCGTCGCCGGCCAGACCGCGGCAACGATCGACGTTGGTGTACTTGGCGACAACCTGCTTGAGGGCAATGAGACGGTCATCGTTACCCTCGACTCCGTCACTCAGGGCGCCCCCGATATTACCATCGGTGCCGCAAACAGCGACACAGTGACCATCGCCGACGATGACAGTGCCGAGGTTTCCATCACGGCCACGGACCCAAGCGCCGCGGAGCCAAGCGATGACGGGCAATTCACCGTCACCCTCACCAGCGCCAGCGACAGCGACACGGTGATCAGCTTCCTGGTCACCGGCACCGCGGCGGCCAGCAGCGACTTCCTCCCCTTATCCGGCTCGGTCACCATCCTCGCCAACGAGACCACCGCCCCGATCGACGTCGTGGTCCTCGACGATGGCGTGGTCGAAAATGACGAGACAGTGGTCGTCACCCTAAACACTGTTACCGAAGGCGACGTCGATATTAGCGTCGGTAATGATGACAACGATACGCTCACCATTTTCGACGATGACTCGGCAACACTGAGTATCGGTGATGCCGCTTTGGCCGAGGGCGATAGCGGAACCGCCCAATTGGTGTTCGAGGTCACCCTGGACAAAGCCGTGGACGCGGCACTGACCGTAACTTACACCACCGCCGACGACACTGCGGAGGCCGGCACGGATTATGCCGCCGTCAGCGGGACGCTCAATTTTGCCGGCGGCGCCGGCGAAATCCAAACGGTCATCGTTGATATCATTGGCGACACGAACGTCGAAGCGGACGAGAGTCTCTTCGTCAATCTCTCGAACGTTCAGGCCTCCGGCCGCGATGTGACCATCGCCGATGGCCAAGGGTCGGGGACCATTGAGAACGACGACACCGGACTGTCCATTGCCGCCACCGACGCAACCAAGGTCGAGGGCAACGAAGGAACGACGCCATTCACCTTTACGGTGACCCGCAGCGGCGTTTTGTCGGGGACAACGACGGTCGACTACTTCGTGGATCATGTTCATGGTCTGGCTCAGGCGCATGAACCGGATTTTGAAGGCGGTACGCTGCCCAGCGGCCAACTGACGTTCGACCCGGGCCAAACCACAAAGACGATTACGGTCGACGTTGTCGGCGAAACGTTAGGCGAAGTGGACGAGGGTTTCACCATAAGGCTGGCGAACCCGTCGAGCGACGCAACGCTCATCCAAGAAACCGCAAGCGGCATCATTGAGAATGACGATGCACCGACCATGTCCATTTTTGCCGTGGACGCGGCCTTGGACGAGGGCGACGGCGGAACCACCCAATTCACATTCGCGGTAACGCGGTCCGGCGAGCTCGGCGGCGTAGCGTCGTCGGTCGACTTCGAGGTCCTCGCAAGCCCCGGAACCGGAATGGCGGACCCCGCGGACTTCGGAGGTACCCTGCCAAGCGGCACGGTCACCTTCGATGGCTCCGGTCCCGGCGCAACCCTGCAAACCGTCACCATCGATGTATCTGGCGATACCGAGAGGGAATTCTCCGAACAATTCTCGGTCGCGCTTTCCGGCCCCACCGGCGGCACCATCGGCATCGGCGCGGCAACCGGCACGATCCGAGATGACGATAGCCTTACCTCCCTCACTCTCGGCGATTTTTCCGATATTTCGGACCTAACGCTCAACGGCGACGCTCAGCAATTCGGCTCCGTTCTTAGATTGACCTCCGATGACGCCGTGCAAGTAGGCACAGCCTATGCCGATATTCCGGCAAGGGTTGGGAGCGAAACATCCTTGTCGACCGAGTTCCGGTTCCAAATCAGCGGGCCATCAAACGGCGCCGATGGTCTTACCTTCGTCATTCACAATGATTCGAGAGAGACAGGCGCCATCGGCGACTTGGGCAGCTCCCTAGGCTATGACGGCCTTAATGGGGGCGACAGCATCGTCAACAGCGTCGCCATTGAGTTCGACACCTACAACAGCGGCTCATACGATCCCAACGACAACCATGTTGCGGTGCTCACCAATGGCGCCGCAGACACAAATCCGCCATTGGCCGTGGCCACGCCCTCCTTCGATTTGAATGACGGGTCTGTCTACAAGGCCTGGATCGACTATAATCTGGCCGGCACGGATCAGTTGGAGGTTTATCTCAGCGATTCATCCAGCGGTTTCGTCAAGCCGGATACACCCCTTCTTTCGTATACCCTCGAGCTCGATGCTATCCTTGATGGTACCGACGCCTTTGTCGGTTTTACCGCCGCCACGGGCGGCCGCACCAATGCCCACGACATTCTCGACTGGACAGTCGAAATCGACCCCGGTTCCAACTTGACGTACCGGGCCGACGCCAGCGCTTTCGAGGTCACCGGCGGATCGAGCTCTACCGGAACGGCAAACGCCGGCTTTGTGTTAAGTGCCGACAAGGCCATGCTCGACTATGCCATTGATTTTTCCGCGCTGAATTTAAAGGAGAATGTCGGGGACCGCACCGGCGACCTCGATGTTACCCGCATTACGCTGCGGGCCGGCGCCGCGGGGTCAGACGAAACATCCGATCCCGTCGTTCTCACCATCCTTGATGGCGCCATCGCAGAGGATGACTTCAATCCTGATTGGAGCAGAGACATTCTTTCAGGCAGTTGGGACTCGGACGACTCGTCGCTGCTCTCTGATTACGCGGATGAACTGGCGGCCGGTGAGCTATACCTTTTTGTGGAGACGTTCGACCCCGCAAACAATATCCGCGGACAGATTTCCAATTCCGTCCTGACCTTCGACGGGTTGGCGGATCCCGGCGAAATCGTGCCCAATGGCGGGTCCATCCCCGAACCGAACCCCGCGAATCCCGCGACGGCGGTCGTTGCCTTCAACCTAAACGCCGCCGGCACCGAGATCGAGTACCTCATCGATATCGACGGCCTGACCCTGCCGGAAGACCGCATCGCCGACGACGATGGCGAAATCTGGGGTATCCATCTTCATCGCGGCGCGCCAGGCACCAATGGCTCCCACGCGCTGAATATTTTTGGCACCCCGATGAAGGGGGGAATGCTGGCCGAAGACGATGACGATCTGTACATCGACTATGATCGGGGGGTGGTGCGCGGCACCTGGGGCGACTCCGGAGACAACACGCTCGGCGGGATGATGGGGAGCGAACCGCTCCAGAACGTTTTCGCTGAGCTGCTCGCTGGCGATATCTACGTCCAGATCCATGCCATCGATGAATCCGGCGAAGATACCAACAATATTCGCGCCCAGGTGACACTCTCCGACAATCTACGTCCGAATGCTCCCATCATTACCGAGCCACCCGCGCCGGGTACGGAGTCGCACTTTACCGATGTCCACATGGAAGCACCGGTGTTCCTCGATCCGGACGGCGACGAACACCTGTACACAGATTTCGAAATCTGGAGCGGTGACGGGAAAGAAATGGTCTGGAACGGACGAACCACCGGTGACTTCGAAAAAGTTCACGCCCATTTTGCCGACGGTGAGTTCGTCGGACCGGCGCTGGGCGACAACCAGCTTCTGCCAGACACCGACTACCTCTTCAGAGCCCGTTACATCGACGGCGAGGGTGCATTCAGCGAGTATTCGGAAACGCCGTTCTTCACCTCTCCCGCCAATGCCATCGTGGCGATGAGGACCGAAGATGTCCTCGTGGTACCGACTGCGACCTGGAAGGAATCCGGCACTGGGGATACGGCTCTGGATCCGGGCCAATTCATCGAGCTTCGCGCGGCGGACAACGCTCTCCTGTTGCGCTTCGACCATACCGGGGTTACCGACAACCCTGGTGCCCTGCCATCCGACCAAGCGATCAAAGTGGTCGCCAATGTCAGCGGGGAAAGCGCATCCATTTTTACGTTCGAGACCGTTGAGATTGGCGAGCAAACCATATCCCTCGCCGCCAACGCCACGGGTACCTATTGGGTGTCCACAAGCGGGACCACTTATAATGATCAAGGCCTTTCGGACGTCGCCCAAGGGACCTTGAAACCCTACCGCGCCGTTCAAGAGGGTTTCGAGATCGAAGTTGCTCACGATCCATCTGCGGGGCTGCAAATCCCGGTGGACATCGCCTTCGTGCCCGAGGCGGTCTACGACACGTACGTCACCGATCCCACTGCTCCCGGTTATGATGGATCAAAACCGCTTTACTACGTCAGCGAGTTGTTCGGGACGGTCAAGGAAGTCACGCTCGACGGAACCGTTCACGAATACGTGCCCAACACGTTGCCCAGCGACCCCGCCGACTTCACCACCGACAACGGCGGCGAGACCCGGGTCAAGGGATTGTTGAATTATGCTCCGGGCGACAGCATCTCGGGCGCCAGCGAACAAGGTGTCGGCGGGCTGACGGTTGTCGAGAACGACGACGGCAGCCTCGACGTCTACGTGGGTTATCTGTACAGCGAATCCGGCACCCAGTATGCGCGATTGGTCAAATTGACCGATACCGATGGCGATCATGAAGTCGACCTGGAAGATACCATCATCGACTTCGGTCCCACGAAAGGCAGGGCCGGCGAAGACGCCGTCACCGGTGATGAAATCCTTCGGGATTGGAACAATCCGGCGGAACAGGGCCAGTCCCATTTCATTTCGAAGGTCTCCATCCAGAATGATGAGATCTACCTTCACATGGGCGACGGCTTCAACGCGGCGACCGCTCAGCAGAAGGATCAATTTCTCGGAAAAATACTGCGACTTGATCTGGACGGAATGCCGGTTACGTCCAACCCGTTTTACAATGATACGATCGATTTCGACGACGATGGCGACGGCGCTTTCGATACCATCAACGTCGACTATGACGGGGACGGTGACCTCGATCTCGCGAGAGAAGAGCCCGTCGACGACGACCCGGACAACGATGGCATCGACGCGGCCGACTACATTTGGACCATCGGCCATCGCAATCCCTTCGGCGGCGACTGGCGGGAGGCCGACGGGTCTCTTTACGTGGTCGAAAATGGCCAGGGGATCAACGACCGTGTGAGCAAGTTGGAAGGCGGTGTCAACTATGGTTGGACCGGCAACCTGGGCTTTTTCGGCGACCAGGACTCGATGACGACGAATGCCATTTACAATTGGGCCCCGACCGTGGCGCCCGTTGATATGGCGTTCATACAAGACGGCACCTTTGGCGGCAGCGCCTTTCCGACAGAAATGTGGGACATCGGATTTGTCACCCTGTCCGGCCCAACCTTCGCGAACGGCGTTCCGATCTTCGGCGGGGACAGCGCAAGCGGCGAGCAGCGCGGCAAGCAGATCGTCTCCTTTGACCTCGAGAACGCCATCGGCGGCGCCACGCCTCTCGTGCCGGATGTGGAGAGCGGTCCGGACGTGCTGGTAAACTACGTGGGCGTGGGCCGAGGGTCGTTCTCGGGAATTGCGTCCGGTCCGGACGGCCTCTATTTCCTCTCGCTTTACGACGATCTGAATGAGGGCACCGGTGATACGAGCAACAACCCGATCGCCCAGGGCGCACAGGTATTCCGAGTTCGATATGAAACACTCGAGATCGCAGTCGACGACGCGGACCATTTGGAAGACGCGCTGACGCCGTATACCTTTACCGTCACGCGGACCGGTGATTTGACGCGGGAAACCACGGTGGAATATCAGGTGCTCGGAGGCGCCACGAACCCCGCCGATACATCGGATTTCTCTGGGGGGTTGCCGACGGGCATTGTGACGTTCGGCTTCGGGGAAGATACCCAAACCATCGAGATTGACGTTGAACCCGA
>CAKZLS010000297.1 GCA_937127205.1 uncultured Rhodospirillales bacterium | reverse complement strand
CAGCTCGAAAGTTCGGGCATGCGCGATGTGCTCCGCAACCTGAAGCCCGATACCTTCGAGGACATCATCGCCGTGGTGGCCCTGTATCGGCCGGGCCCCATGGACAACATCCCCAGCTACATTCGCCGCAAGCACAAGGAAGAAGAGCCGGACTACCTGTACCCGACGCTCGAAAGCATTCTGAGCGAGACCCACGGCATCATCATCTACCAGGAGCAGGTGATGCAGATCGCCCAGGAACTGTCCGGGTACTCGCTGGGCGCGGCGGACCTTCTCCGGCGGGCCATGGGAAAGAAGATCGCGGCGGAGATGGACCTCCAGCGTAACATCTTCGTCGATGGCGCCACCGCCCGCGGCGTGCCCAAGGCCAAAGCCACTCACATTTTCGATTTGGTCAACAAGTTCGCGGGTTACGGCTTCAATAAATCCCACGCCGCCGCCTACGCCTTGATCGCCTATCAGACCGCCTACCTGAAGGCCAATTACCCGGTGGAGTTTCTGGCGGCGTCCATGACCCTGGATATCCACAATACCGACAAGCTCAATACCTTCCGCCAGGAATTGGACCGCATGGGGATCGGCCTTCTCAGTCCCGATATCAATGCTTCCCAGGCGGCATTCAGTGTTGAGATTTCCGGCGAGGCCGATAAGCAAACGCGAGCCATTCGTTATGCCCTGGCGGCCATCAAGAACGTCGGCGAGGCGGCCATGCACGGCTTGGTGAGCGAGCGCGAGCAGCATGGGCGGTTCGAGAGCGTCATCGATATTGCCCGGCGGATCGATGGCAGCCACCTCAACAAGCGCCAGTTGGAGAACCTGACCCGGGCTGGCGCGTTCGACCAATTGAACCCGAACCGCAAGCAGATGTACGAGGGAGTGGAAAGCATCCTGCGCCACGCCAACGCATCCGCAGAGGAACGCGCCAGCGAGCAGATCAGCCTGTTTGGCGGGCAAGCGGGCGGAATGCAGCGTCCGCTGAACCTGCCCGACACGCCCGACTGGCCCCCCATGGAGCGACTGAAAGAAGAGTTCGAGGCCATTGGTTTCTATCTCTCCGCTCATCCTTTGGACGCCTACAGCAAGCCACTCGGGCAGCTCCAGGTGACCCCCGTCGCCGAAATCCTGGCTAAGGGGGCTTCCGGGCCGGTTTCCATGGCTGGGACCGTCATCTCCAAGAAGGAACGTACCTCCGCCAAGGGCAGCCGCTATGCGTTCGTGCAAATGTCCGACCCGTCCGGGGTGTTCGAGGTCACGGTGTTTTCGGAAACGCTCGCGTTGTGTCGAGATCAGCTGGAGGTGGGCAGTTCGCTGTTCATGAAGGCGGGGGCGCAATTCGACGGAGAGAGCGTCCGGTTCACTGTGCAATCTCTCGAGGCTCTGGATCGCGTCGCGGAAAGGGTCAGTGTCACGGTCGAGGTTTTTGTCGAAACGCCGGATGCGGTGTCGGCGGTTGGCGCTGCGCTGAAGACCGGCGGCAAGGGGCGCGCTCAAATCAGTTTGATCTCTTGCCTCGAGGACAATACCGAGGTGGAATTCTCGGTGCCGGGCCGATATGCGGTCAATCCCGCGATGATGTATCATCTGAAGAGCCTCTCCGGAGTGCGGGACGTCCGAGAGCTTTGAGGCGCGTGTCGGATCCGAGACCTGCCGGCCACGGCCTTATGGCTTGCTTTTTGAGGGGGGGAGCGGTATTCAAGCGGCTCAATTCACACGCGGATCATCGGTTTAGGCTACAGCAGCGCCCATAACCGCTCCGGTGTTCGGGGGTTCCCCGAACTATGTCCGCGGAGGCTCAACCGGAAAAGGCAAAGAGAGTCATGACCCTACCTACGTTCACCATGCGCCAATTGCTGGAAGCAGGCGTCCATTTCGGGCACAGCACGAGGCGTTGGAATCCAAGAATGGAACCGTACCTGTTTGGGGTGCGCAACGGGACCCACATCATCGATCTGCAGCAGACCGTGCCCTTGCTTCATCAGGCGCTGTCGGCGGTGCGCAATGTAGTTGCCTCGGGCGGGCGGGTGCTGTTTGTCGGCACCAAGCGCCAAGCCAGCGGCAAAGTGGCGGAGTCCGCCGCGCGTTCGGGTCAGTATTTCGTCAACCATCGCTGGTTGGGCGGGATGATGACCAACTGGCGGACCATCTCCAACTCCATCAAACGCCTTCGCGAACTGGAAAAGCGGCTCGAAGAAGAGCACCTTGGCCTCACCAAGAAAGAGACCCTCCGGCTCACACGCGAGCGCGACAAGCTTGAACGCGCTCTTGGTGGCATCAAGGAAATGGGCGGGCTGCCCGATATTCTTTTCGTGATCGATACCAACAAGGAATCCATTGCCGTCGCCGAAGCGAACAAGCTTAAGATTCCGGTGGTGGCCGTGGTCGATTCCAACAGTGATCCGTCGGGAATCGACTTTCCTATCCCTGGCAATGACGACGCCTTGCGAGCCATTGGAATGTACTGCGATCTCGTCGCGGACAGCGTGCTTGGCGGTATTCAGCAGGAAATGGTGGCCGCGGGTGTCGATCTCGGCGCCGCGGAGGACCAGCAGGAAATTGTCGATGGGGAGGCCGCCGTCGCAGAACCGACGGACACCGCTGAATCTCCCGAGACAGCGGAAGCTTCGGAGCCCGCTGAAGCTGCCCCCGCGGCCGAGCCCGCCGCTGATGCTACCCCTGCGGCCGAGCCAGAGCCGGCGGCCGAAGCCACTGAAGAGGCATCGGCATCCACTGAGGAAGCGGCCGAAAAACCCGCCGAAGCTAGCTAACTCCTTATTTTATTTAACGACTGCAACGTTATCAGCGTGACTTCGAACAGAGAGGACCGAGATGGGTGAGATTACCGCCAGCCTCGTTAAGGAACTGCGGGACAAGACCGGCGCCGGAATGATGGATTGCAAGAAGGCGCTGACCGAATCCGGCGGCGACATCGAAAGCGCCACCGACTGGCTGCGCACCCAGGGACTGGCGGCAGCGGCCAAAAAGTCTGGCCGCGTGGCATCCGAGGGCCTCGTCGCCGTCTGCGTCAAGGGCAACTCCGGCGCCATTGTGGAGGTGAACTCGGAGACCGACTTCGTCGCCCGCAACCCGGAGTTTCAGGCCTTCGCGACCGGCGTTTCGGAATTGGCTCTGGAGGCAAACGGCGACTTGGAAGCGCTCAAGGCTATGGCGTATCCCGGTTCCGGGCGCACCGTGGACGAGGAACAGACCAATCTGGTTGCGACGATCGGCGAGAACATCAACCTTCGCCGGACGGGATTCCTGGAAGTCGGTCAAGGGGCGCTTGGCTTCTATATGCACAATGCCCAGGGTCCCCGATTGGGCAAGATCGGCGTCCTTGTGGCACTCGAAGCCGCAAAGGAAGGAGCGGAGTTGCCGGCGTTGGCCAAGCAATTGGCGATGCATGTAGCCGCGGCGGTTCCGCAGGCGGTTACCCGCGAAGAACTCGATCCGGCGATCCTGGAGCGGGAAAAGAATATTCTCATTGAGCAGGCGCGAGAGTCCGGGAAGCCCGAGAACATTCTCGAGAAAATGGTCGAAGGACGAATTCGCAAATTTTATGAAGAGGCCTGCCTTGTGGATCAGACCTACGTCATCGACGGCGAGAGCAAAATCTCCAAAGTTCTCGACGAAGCTTCCAAAGAAGTAGGCGTGCCGGTGAGCATAAACGGGTTTATTCGCTTTGCGTTGGGCGAGGGTGTTGAGAAGAAGGACGAAGATTTTGCTTCCGAGGTCGCCAAAGCGGTTGGTGGCTGAGAGGGTTACACATCCGGTTAAGTTTCTTTGTCTGGCGCACCCTAGGAAATAGCCCTGATCATGCCGCCGAAGCCAAAATACCAGCGTCTCCTGTTGAAGCTGTCGGGCGAAGCCCTCATGGGGGATGGTGCTTTTGGCTTGGATCCGGCGACCGTCGAGCGGATCTCCATGGAGATCAAGACAGTCCATGAGATGAATATTCAAGTCTGCCTGGTCATCGGCGGCGGCAACATTTTCCGCGGGGTGTCAGCGGCGGCGTCGAGCATTGAGCGGACCAGCGCCGATTATATGGGCATGTTGGCCACCGTGATGAACGCGATTGCGGTGCAAAGCGCACTGGAGCGGGCGGGCGTTCATACCCGGGTTCAGTCGGCTATACCAATGTCGACGGTCTGCGAGCCTTATATTCGCCGGCGCGCGGTTCGTCACATGGAGAAGGGTCGGGTTGTCATTTTCGCGGCGGGCACGGGCAATCCGTTCTTCACCACCGATACGGCGGCGGCGCTGCGCGCGGTGGAGACAAGCTGCGACGTGCTCTTGAAAGGGACGCAGGTCGACGGCGTTTACTCGGCTGATCCAAAGACAACGCAGGACGCCACGCGGTTCGAGACGTTGTCCTATCAGGACGTCTTGACCGCGAATCTGAAGGTCATGGACACAACGGCCATCGCTCTCGCCCGCGAGAACAAGCTGCCCATCGTTGTTTTCAGTATCCACCATCCGGGCGGATTGGCGCAGGTGACAACGGGTGGAGGAAGGTTCACGACCATTGAGTAGGGAGAAACGGTTTTGGATTCAGTCGACATAAAGAAAACAAAGGCTGAAGTCGCACGAAAGATGCAAGGAGCGGTAGACGTTCTGCAAAAGGAATTTGGTGGCCTTCGGACGGGTCGCGCATCAGTCAGTCTTTTGGAACCGATCGTGGTGGACGCATATGGCTCTCAGATGCCCATCACCCAAGTCGGTACACTGGGTGTTCCGGAGCCGCGAATGCTGACCGTGCAGGTTTGGGACAAGAGTTTGGTGAAAGCCGTCGAAAAGGCTGTGCGCGACTCCGGGCTGGGGCTCAATCCGTCGGTGGATGGGCAGCTGCTCAGAATGCCGATACCCACCCTGACCGAAGAGCGCCGGGTCGAGCTGACCAAGATTGCCGGGCGTTATACCGAAGAAGCGCGCGTGTCCGTGAGGAACGTACGCCGTCACGCCATGGAAGAGCTCAAGCGCGCCGAGAAGAACAGCGACATCTCCAAGGACGAAATGCACGACTATAGCAACGAGATCCAGGAATTGACCGACACGTACATCAAAAAGCTGGACGAGGCGTTTGCCAACAAGGAAAGCGAGATCTTGCAGGTTTAGTATGGCAGAAGCTGTCCCCCTTCAATCGGCCCCCATCTCCGAACCGGTCCATGTCGCCATAATCATGGATGGCAATGGTCGTTGGGCGCGAGCGAGGGGGTTGCCGCGGACGGCGGGACACAAGCGGGGTGCCGAATCAGTAAAGACCGCAGTGGAGAGCGCCTTGCGCATGGGCGTGCAGTACCTGACTTTGTTCGGGTTTTCGTCTGAAAACTGGAGGCGGCCGCATACTGAAATCACCGACCTGATGGGATTGCTTCGGTACTATTTGCTCAATGAAGTCAGCTATCTCAAAAAGCACGGCGTTCGCCTGCGGGTTATCGGCAATAGGTCGCAATTGCCCGGCGACATCGTCGAGCTGATCGACAGGGTCGAGGGCCAAACGGTGTCTAACTTGAATTTGACGCTGATCATTGCCTTGAGCTACGGCGCGCGGGCTGAAATCGTGGACGCGGCCCGGGAACTCGCTCAGAAAGCCGCTTCGGGGCTTATTGAACCGGACGAAATCGACGAAACGATGTTGTCCGAAGAGCTGTACACCGCCGATATTCCGGACCCGGATTTGCTGATCCGCACGAGCGGTGAGAAAAGGATCAGCAATTTTCTGCTGTGGCAGCTTGCTTACGCCGAGCTCGTTTTCCTGGATACGCTTTGGCCCGACTTTTCGCAGGAAGACTTCGCCGAAGCCCTCCAGGAGTTTCAGCGGCGTGAACGTCGGTATGGTGCGGCCAGCGTTTGATGGCCAGCGGTCTGGTCACGCGCGCCGCATCGGCCGTGGTACTGGCCGTTCCGGTTCTCGCCATCGTTCACTTCGGCTCTCCGTTATTCGGGCTTCTGATTCTGGTGGCTTCGGGCATCATGGCAATGGAGTGGTATGGCATGTGTGCGCGGCAAGGCCCGCGCCTGGCTGGACTTGTCATGGCGGCCATGGTCCTCGCGGCGGTCGCCGCGATGGGCTTGGAGGAGCCGTTGATCGCCCTGGTTTTGTTGGTCGTCGGCAGTATTGTGGTGATGGCCCTGAACAAGGGGACTCCGTGGCTTGCCGCCGGCGTATTGTACATCGGGTTGCCATCGGTGGCCTTGATCGCCTTGCGGGACGATCCTGAAGCCGGGCGGCAAACGGTTTACTGGCTGCTGGGAGTGGTTTGGGCGTCCGATATTGGCGCTTATATTACCGGGCGAACCATCGGCGGTCCGAAACTTGCTCCCCGTATCAGTCCAGGCAAAACCTGGGCCGGTTTCTGGGGTGGCGTAGCGTGCGCTGGATTGGTTGGTGTGATCGTGGCGGCGGTGCTCGGAATGGCTGAACTGTGGCCTCTGGCGCTATTCAGTTGCACTCTCGGCGCCATCGCACAAGGTGGCGATTTGTTTGAATCCTGGATTAAAAGACGGTTCGGGGTTAAAGACTCAGGCAACCTGATTCCCGGACATGGGGGTCTGCTGGACAGAGTGGATGCTTTGATCGCCGTAATCGTTGTCACCGCCACCATCTCGACACTGACCAAGGGCAGCATACTTCAATGGCTGTAACCTCGACTCAACAGCGACCCGAGGCGCAGCCTCGAAGCGTAACCATCCTTGGATCCACCGGCTCGGTCGGATGCAATACCGTCGATTTGATTGATCGCCAACCTGAAGCCTTTTCGGTCGAGGCGCTGACCGGCAACCGGAATGTCGCCGTCCTCGTCGAGCAGGCCCGGCGCCTGCGACCGAGATTCGCCGTCGTCGGGGATCCGGGCAGCTACCGCGACTTGAAGGACGGCCTTGAGGGCACCGGTATAGAAGTGGCCGCCGGCCACGATGCGTTGGTGGAAGCCGCGAGTCTTCCGGCCGATTGGGTGGGCGCGGGGATCGTCGGAGCGGCCGGTCTGGAGCCGACCTTGGCGGCCATACACCGCGGCGCCGTCGTCGGCTTGGCCAATAAGGAATGCCTTGTTTGCGCCGGAGATCTTATGGTCCGCGAGATCGCCCGGTGCGGCGCGACGGTGGTTCCGGTCGACTCGGAGCACAGCGCCGTCTTCCAGGTTTTCGATTTCGATAACGCCGATAAGGTCGAATCGATCATTTTGACGGCATCCGGCGGGCCATTCCGCACCCTCGACCGGGAGACCATGGCATCCATGACCCCGGCTCAGGCGGTGGCTCATCCCAATTGGGACATGGGCGCCAAGATATCGGTCGATTCGGCCACCATGATGAACAAGGGGCTGGAGATTATCGAAGCGTACCATCTGTTCCCGGTGGAAAAGGACCAAATCGAGGTGGTCGTTCATCCGCAGTCGGTGATCCACAGCATGGTGGCCTACGTGGACGGCTCGGTGCTGGCTCAGATGGGCACACCCGATATGCGGACTCCCATCGCCTATGCCCTGAGCTGGCCGCGTCGGATGGCTGCCCCGGCGCCGAAGCTGAAGCTGACGGAGATTGGCGATCTGACCTTCGAGGCGCCGGATCCGGAGCGCTTTCCCGCATTGCGCCTAGCGCGCGACGCCTTGACCCGCGGTGGAACGGCGCCAACTATATTAAATGCGGCCAATGAAATTGCGGTTCAGAGTTTTCTCAACGGACGGATCCGTTTTCTCGATATAGCGGACGTTGTGGAGAAGACCCTGGACCTGACTCCCCATGGACAGTTGGAGAGCATATCCAACGTTCTTCAGGCCGACGGGGCCGCTCGGGACACCGCGACGAGCATTGTTTCGCGGTATCCGGCCCTCGATTGAAACCGATCCACGCAATGACGCAAGGCCGCCGGTAAAAACCATGGATGTTCTGAACTTTCTCTGGGACTGGATTGTCCCGTTTCTGATCGTGCTCACAATACTCGTGTTCGTTCATGAACTCGGTCACTATTGGGTCGCGCGCCGAAACAACGTTCGGGTGGAGGTGTTTTCCATCGGGTTCGGGCCCGAGATCTTCGGCTGGACGGATCGTCACGATACCCGCTGGAAAATCAGCGCCGTTCCATTGGGCGGCTACGTAAAGATGTTCGGCGAGCACGACTTCGAAGACGAAGAAGAGCAGACCCCGATGACACCGGAAGAAACGGCGGTGTCGTTTCATCACAAGCGCTTGGGCCAGCGGGCCGCCATCGTCGCCGCCGGACCGGCGGCAAATTTCCTGTTCGCGTTTGTCCTGCTTGCCGGGCTGTTCTATGCCGTCGGCATTCCGGAACCGCTCGCGGGCATCGGCACGGTCAAAGAAGATAGCGCCGCTGCCGAGGCCGGTTTCGAGCCCGGCGACAAGATCGTGCGCATCCAGGGCGAACCCATAGAGTCGTTCGAAGATCTCCGGCTGTTCGTGCGCGACCGCGCCGGCCAGGAACTGGAATTCGAAATTCGCCGTGGCGACGACGATATTTTCCTCAAAGCGACGCCCAAACCGGTGACCGTCGAGGAAGACGGCGGGGTCGAGCGGCAAATCGGACTTCTCGGCGTCACGCCGGACCCCTCGCTGATTGGGTACGAACCCATCGGGCCGTTCGCCGCCATGGGAGCCGCGGTCGAACGCACCTTTGGGCTGACCACCCAGATCCTGTCCGCGCTCGGAGAAATCATAACCGGAACGAGAACAGCCGAAGAACTGGGGGGTCCGCTCCGGATCGCTCAGATTTCCGGAGAAGTGGCGCAAGGAGGGATGGTCAACCTGATCTTCTTCATGGCGGCGCTATCGGTCAATTTGGGACTGATCAACCTGTTCCCGATTCCCATGCTGGACGGCGGTCACCTCGCGTTTTACGCCGCGGAAGCGGTCCGCGGAAAGCCGCTCGGCCGCCGTTTTCAGGAATACGGTTTCCGGTTCGGCCTGGCTTTGGTACTGATGTTGATGGTATTTGCCACATGGAACGACCTGGTCAGTCTCAAGGTCGTCGACTTTTTTCGCCAGTTGGTAAGCTGACCGGTATTGTCTGGGGGATTGGTTGAGGAACGGGTTTTCAACTTGGGTGGCGCTTCTGTTCATAGCGTTTGCCTCCTGCGTTCTGCCTCAGACCGTATCGCCAGCGAGCGCCCAGACCGGCGGCGTTATCCGGTCCATTGAGGTCGAGGGCACGCAGCGTATCGAGCCCAATACCGTTCGATCCTATCTGTTGGTCCAGGAAGGCGACGCGTTTGATGCGGGCCGCATCGACAGATCCCTGAAAAGCCTGTTTGCTACCGGTCTATTCGCCGATGTCGCCATCAACCGGGTCGGTGATGCGCTGGTGGTCAAGGTCGTTGAAAACCCGGTCATCAACCGCATCGCCTTCGAGGGCAACTCGCGCATCGACGACGAGACCCTGGAGGCGGAAACCACCTTGCGTCCGCGCGTCATCTATACCCGAACCAAGGTGCAAAGCGATGTCCGGCGGATCCTGGCCCTGTACCGGCGAAGCGGCCGCTTTTCAGCAACCGTCGACCCCAAGGTCATACAGCTTCCCCAAAACCGGGTCGATGTCGCCTTCGAAATCCACGAGGGATCGGTCACCGAGGTGGAGAGCATCCGGTTCGTCGGCAACAAGGAGTTCGACGATTCGGATTTGCGCGGTGTCATCCGCACCAAGGAAACCGCCTGGTGGCGGTTTTTGTCGTCTGACGATACGTACGATCCGGACCGCCTGACACTGGATCGGGAGCTACTTCGGCGGTTCTACTTGTCGGAAGGGTACGCTGATTTCCGGGTCGACTCCGCTGTGGCCGAACTGACGCCGGACCGGAAGAATTTCTTTCTAACCTTCACCGTTGAGGAAGGAGAGCGCTACGAGTTCGGCGATGTTGTGATTGAGACCACCTTGCCAGGACTGGATACCGACAAGCTCAAGTCCGAGATCGATATGGAGAGCGGCGACTGGTACGACGCGGACGAGGTGGAGACGACCATCGATTTCCTCTCCGACCAGGTCGGTAACCTCGGCTACGCGTTTGTTGACGTTCGTCCGCGCCTGGATCGCGACAGGGAAAACCGGGCGATCAATGTTACCTTTGAAATCGAAGAAGGTCCGCGGGTTTTTGTGGAACGGATCGACATCTCCGGCAACGTCCGAACTCGGGACTATGTGATACGCCGGGAATTTCGCCTGGTGGAGGGCGACGCCTTCAATGCCGCCCGGTTGCGGCGGTCGCGCCAACGCATTCAGGATCTCGACTTCTTCGAGAAGGTGGAGGTGGAGGAGGTTCCGGGCTCCGCCCCCGATAAAGCGATCATCAAGGTTGCGGTGGAAGAGAAATCCACCGGTCAGCTCTCGTTCGGAGCCGGTTTCTCCAGCGCCGGCGGCGCTCTCCTCGACGCATCGATTCGCGAACGCAATCTGTTGGGACGCGGCCAGGATCTCCGCTTGGGCATCGTATTCGGGCAGAAAACGATCCAGCTCGATCTCGGTTTCACCGAACCCTATTTTCTCGGCCGCGATATCGCCGCGGGTTTTGATATTTTTCACACGGAGGTCAACCGCCAGTCGGAAAGTTCATTCGACAGTGTCCGGACTGGGTTCGCCCTGCGAGCCGGCTATGCCATTACCGAGAGTTGGCGGCAAAGCTGGCGGTACACGCTGAAGCAAACCAAAGTCGACAATGTGGATAGTGACGCCTCCATCTTCGTTAAGTCGCAAGAGGGCGACGAAACCGTTTCGGAGATCACTCATCGCCTAGTGTACGACAAGCGCGACAGCCGCCTGAATACCACGGAGGGCTATTACGCAAGCGTCGCGACGGACGTTGCCGGACTGGGGGGAACCGTCAATTACGTACGCAATGTACTGGATGGCGGGTACTTCTATCCGATCACCGATGATTGGATTTTCTCGGTGTCGGGCTCCGCGGGTCACATTTTCGGGTTCGGCGGAAAAGATGTTCGGCTGATCGACCGGTTTTTCGTCGGTGGCGACGACCTGCGCGGTTTTGCCACCGATGGCATCGGGCCGCGCGATCTCGACACCGACGACGCCCTTGGCGGCCAGAATTATTATACCGGCAGTCTGGAGCTCAACTTTCCGCTCGGTCTACCGGATGAACTGGCCATCAGAGGCCGCGTGTTTTCCGATTTCGGCAGCCTGTGGGACCTCACGCCGAAGGATGACGACGTCGCGGATGATGCTACGCTAAGGGCATCGGTCGGTGTCGGGCTAACCTGGGTCTCGCCTTTCGGTCCTATCGGCATTGACCTCGGTCAGGCGATCCTCAAGGAAAGCTACGACGATACCGAAATTTTCCGGGTGAATTTTGGGACGAGGTTCTGAGCGATGACGCGTATCCGGGGCATATTTTTGGTTGTGGCGCTGCTCGGATGCGCCTTCACGCCTTTGACCGTGCGCGCACAGTCTCCAGAGATTGTTCCCCTTAAACTTGCCATTCTCGACCTTAACCGCATTTATCGCGATGCTGCGGCGGCTCAGAAAATCCATGAATTGGTCAATAGCCACGCCGATGCATACCGGGAGGACACCCAGCGGGCGGAGGCGGAACTGCGCAATGCCGACAAACTTCTGGCCGACAAGCGAGCCCGGGCCGCGTTGTCTGCCGAGGATTTCGACAAGCAGCGCCGGGAACTTGAGCTCCGGGTCCAGGAATCGCAGAAGAAGGTGCAGGAGCGCCGCCGCTCCCTGGCCCAATTACAGGCAAGAGGCCTTCAACAACTGGAGACCGTCCTCAAGCAGGTGGTAGAACAGGTTCGCGTCGAGCGGGGCTTGAACCTGATCCTGCGCAGCGAGCAGACGGCTTACGTGGACCCAGCGCTCGACATTACCGACGAAGTCTTACGGCGGTTGGATCAAAAATTGCCCACGGTCAGCGTCGATGGGGACGAAAACAACGGATAATGCACCGGCGAAAATTGATTATCGAGTCTAGATCCGCCATAACCTGATGGGCGAGCATCTGGCCACCACCAAACATCAGCGGGCATCACTCCAAACACGTCGGACTGCCGGGATGTGTATGGGAGGCGGCGTGATAGACTAGTTTCCGGTTGTTCGCGTTTGACGAGAGGACGCGGGGAGGGGACGGAAGTTGGCACAAGCAAGAACCAAGAACTGAGAGTAGCTAATGGATACACAAGCCATGCCCGCGGTGGGATCGGAACTCGACATCCTTCGCATTCAGGAGTTGATTCCGCATCGCTACCCCATGCTGATGATCGATCGCGTGGTCGACATGGTTCCCGGCATGGGCGCCGTCGGGATCAAGAATGTTAGCATCAACGAGCCGTTCTTTCAGGGGCATTTTCCCACCGACCCGATCATGCCGGGCGTGCTGATCATCGAAGCGATGGCCCAGACGGCGGCGGTTGTGGTGATGTCGACGCTCGGCCCCGAGCGCGAGGGCAGCTTGGTTTATTTCATGACGGTGGATACCGCGCGTTTCCGCAAGCCGGTCGTACCGGGCGACTCGCTTTGTATCCACGTGGAAAAGGAACGTCAGCGCGGCAACGTTTGGAAGTTTTCGGGCAGGGCCAAGGTGGACGGGGTCGTCGTCGCCGATGCAACCTTTGGGGCAATGCTCCGGGACGACCCCGAGTGACCCCACCAAAACTCGGCATCCTTGCCGGCACCGGCGATCTGCCGCGCCGAGTGGTCGACGCGTGCGCAGAGAGCGGCCGGCCGTTCTTCGTCATCGCCTTCAAAGATCACACCCATCCGGAAACGGTGACGGACGAAACACCCCATGCGTGGGTTCGCCTCGGCGCGGCCGGAAAGGCATTGAAGCAACTGCGCCGAAACGACGTGAAGGACGTGGTGCTCGCCGGTCATATCGAGCCGCCGTCGCTGTCCGAGCTAAGGCCCGACCTTTGGGCCACGATGTTTCTTGCCCGAATGGGGCCGTCGATTCTGAGTAACTCCGATGGCTTGCTTGGCGCATTTGTCCAAGAGCTCGAAGACAAAGAGGGGTTCCGCGTGATCGACGTGGAAACCGTCCTGCCACCCCAAGCCGAAGAGTAACGGCGCGCAATCTACCAGAACCAGGGATTAGGAATTTCCTTGTGACTGGCAATCAGCCGGCTTGCCGCGTCGACTATAGAACCGGAGTCGATCCCGAAATGGCGGTAGAGATCGCTGATCCGGCCGGTTTGACCAAAATGCTCGACGCCGAGCGGCACGGTCTTGTGGCCGCCCACCGAGCCGAGCCAGGCCAAGGTGGCGGGGTGACCGTCAATCACGGTGATCAGCTTGCAGTGCGCGGGCAGGGGGCTTAGTAGCCGCTCCACCTGACTGCGGGCCGACGGGTGGCCGCGGCGCCGCGCCCGTTGCGCCGCCGTCCAGCCGGCGTTCAGCCGGTCGGCCGACGTGACCGCGAGCACGCCGACGCCGCTCTGAAACTCGGCGATGCGGTCGGCGGCGGCGATGGCCTCCGGCGCGATACATCCTTGATAGGCGATCACCAATTCACACCCGGCGCCGGGTTCGCGCCACCAATAGGCGCCGTCGATGGCGCCTTCGCGGAAGGACGCGTTATGGCGGTTCGCCGGCTGGTCGAGCTTGCGGGTGCTGAGGCGGAGATACACCGATCCGCCGGTTTCGTCGCGGAGCCAGGTGCGCTCGTCCGGGTCGCCGTCGCCGTCGCGCTGCAGGTAGTCGAAGGCCCACTCCAGGATCACCGCCAGCTCATCGAGATAAGCCGGCTCGAAGGCCGCGAGGCCATCCTGGCTCATGCCGATCAGCGGCGATCCGATGGACTGATGGGCGCCGCCCTCCGGCGCCAGGGTCACGCCCGAGGGCGTGCCGGCGATGACGAACCGCGCGTCCTGGTAACACGCGTAGTTCAGCGCGTCGTGTCCGCGCGCGACGAAGGTGTCGTACACCGTCCCCACCGGGATCAGCCGCTCGCCGAACAGCGAATGCGACAGCCCGGCCGCGCCCAGCAGCAGAAACAAGTTCATCTCGGCGATGCCCAGCTCCAGGTGCTGCCCCGACTGCGAGAAACGCCACTTCTGCGCCGAAAACACCCGCTCGTCGCGAAAGGTGTCCGCAACCGTGTCCCGGGCGAACAGGCCGCGCCGGTTGACCCAGGCGCCCATGTTCGTCGACACCGTCACATCCGGAGACGTGGTGATCATCCGATCCGCAAGCTCGGCGTTGGAGCGTCCGATCTGGAACAGCAATTTCCCGAAACCGGCCTGAGTGGATTGCCGGGCATCCTCCGGCGGCGCCAAGCTGGGGACATCGATCCTCTTCGCTGTGCGGCGGCGGGGGCCCTCGCAAAAGAATGGAACGTTGCCGAGAAAGCGGCGCAGGCCGGCCGGGTCGCGGATACCAGCGAGGGGCTCCCATTCCTCGCCCTCGCAAACTCCCATGGCGGCGCGAAAAGCGTCCATCTGCTCGGGGTTCATGATGCCGGCGTGATTGTCCTTGTGGCCGGCGAGGGACGTACCCCAGCCCTTGATGGTGTAGGCGAGAAACGCGGTGGGACGGTCATGATCGATGGCGTCGAAGGCTTCGGCCAGCGTTTCCACACACTGACCGCCGAGATTGGTCATCAGCTCGGCCAGGTCATCATCCGAGCGCCGTTCCAGAAGCGACGTAACCGCGCCCTGATCTCCGATGTCGTCCATCAGCCGCTTTCGCCACGCGGCACCGCCCTGATAGGTGAGCGCCGAATAAAGCTGGTTCGGACAGCCGTCGATCCAGGTTCGCAATGCCATCCCGCCCGGCTCCTCGAATGCGGCCCGCTGCAACGCGCCGTACTTGAGCCGCACCAGGTCCCAGCCGAAGGCGCCGAAGATGGCCTCGATCCGCTGCCACAGCCCCTCGCGCACCACCCCGTCAAGGCTCTGGCGGTTATAATCGATGATCCACCAGGTGTTGCGGAGATCGTGCTTCCAGCCCTCCTGCAGGCACTCGTAGACATTGCCCTCGTCCAATTCGGCGTCGCCCACCAGCGCGATCATCCGGCCAAGAGGGCGCTTACTAGCCCACGGTTTGGCGGCGATATAATCCTGAACCAGCGACGCGAAGGCGGTGATGGCGACGCCGAGCCCTACCGAGCCGGTGGAGAAGTCCACGTCGTCTGTGTCCTTGGTGCGGCTCGGATAGGATTGCGCGCCGCCGTAGCCGCGGAAGTTCTCGATGTTTTCCCGCGTTTGATTGCCCATGAGGTATTGAAGGGCATGGAACACCGGCGAAGCGTGGGGCTTGACCGCGACCCGGTCCTCGGGCCGGAGCGTGCGGAAGTAAAGCGCCGTCATGATCGAGACCATGGACGCACACGACGCCTGGTGCCCGCCCACCTTGAGCCCGTCGGATTTGTCGCGGAGATGGTTGGCGTTGTGGATCATCCAGCACGACAGCCAAAGCAGCCGCCGCTCGATGTCTTTCAGATGCCCAATCTCGCCATCCCGCATCACGCCCTCCGTCCCATCGCCACGGTTCCGCAGCCGCTACGATCAATATAGCCATAACCGTGGCCGCGAGCACGCCGCCGTTCGGTCCGCCCGACAACCGAGCCGAGATACCCGGGGGGTGGGGGGGGTGTGGAGCAAAAAGTCGATATCAACCCCATGCACAGTAGGTTTTCGCCGTAAAAACCTCCGTATTTTTGCTGAATGACCGAAATTCCACCGAAGCCGTAGCCCGTATGCAGCGGAGCGGAATACGGGATCTGCCGCCGGATACCCAAGCGGCAAAACGATCCCGAAGCACCCTACGGACTACGGACAACCTCGCTACCGAGGACACGCCAGCGGGACTGTGACGTTTGATGACAAGGAAAGCGATCCAGCGCCATTCGTGGCATTAATGATGTGTGGCTTTCTACTTTCGGGCCGCTAAACTGAATAGCGCTCGATCGAACGTACGTGGGGGCCGTTTCGATTTCCGACCAGCCCGTAATCTTCATCAGTTACCGCCGCAGCGATTCCGCCGGACACGCGCGCGCTTTGCATGAATATCTGAGCGGGCGCTTCGACGAAGAACGCATTTTCTTTGATCGCAGCGCCATCGAAAGCGGTCATATCTTTCCCGAGACCTTGCGCCAAGGAGTGGAAAGGTGCGCCGTCTTGCTGGCGCTGATCGGACCGCAGTGGCTCGATGTCTCGGACGCCGAGGGCCGGCAACGTCTCGACGACCCCGATCATTTCGTCCGCCAAGAGATCGCGCTCGCGCTCGAGCACGGCAAAACGGTCATCCCAATCTTGTTCGACGACACGCCCATCCCGCTCGACGGCCAGTTGCCTCAACCTCTTAAGCCATTGGCGGCCCGTGATGTTCTGACCCTGCGCGGCAAGACTTACGAATACAATACTCAGCGCCGCGAACTGGTCCGGTTGCTGGCAAAGGTGTCTGGAGTTCCGGAGCCATTTGCGGACGTTGGCGAGCCCATTGTTGGCGTGGCACCCGAGCACCTGCCGGCGATCATCGAGGCCGCGACACGTGAGATTCATCAGTTGACCGGCGAGCAGCAACAGACCATCCGGTCGCTCGAGAAGCAACTCGGTGCCAATGAGGCACAACTCCGCGCATTCTTCCATTTCATCGGCGAGGCAGGCGTGCCGCCGGAGCAACAACTGACCCGTCTGGTGGAGATCGCCATCGAGGTTCGCGAATTGAAAGCCCAGGCGACCCCCGATCCGACGGATGAGCCGGAGGTCATCAGGTTAAAGGACCAAGTACGAGAGGCGCTCGAAACTGGCCGACTAGAGCAAGCGGACGAGTTGCTCTCCGAAATTGAAGCGGTACAAGACGACCTGTTGGAGCAGCAGCAACGCCAAATCGAGCACCAACAGTTGGACCGGGCCGCCACAACGGCGCGTCGCGGCGGCGTGGCCCTGACCCGGCTGCGCTATGGAGATGCTGCCAAGCACTTCGCAGCCGCCGCCAAGCGTGTCCCGCTGGGATACGAAGAACAGGTACTCGAATATCTGGATCAAGAAGCCGATGCCTTGTATCGCCAGGGCCAAGAGTTTGGCGACAACGATGCTCTAGCGGACGCCATCGAGCGTTTCCAGGCATTGCTCGATCTTAGGGCGCGCGAGCGCGTCCCCCTCCACTGGGCCATGACCCAGAACAATCTCGGCAACGCGCTCTGGACCCTGGGGCAGCGGGAGTCGGGGACCGAACGCCTCGGGGAGGCCGTGGACGCCTATCGGGCCGCCCTCGAAGAGCGCACCCGCGAGCGCGTCCCTCTCGACTGGGCGACAACCCAGAACAATCTCGGCAACGCGCTCTCGACCCTGGGGGAGCGGGAGTTGGACGTACTAAAGCTGAAAGAGGCCCGAAGCTCGATCGACGCCGCGTTCGAAGTTTTTGTGGCGGCGGGTCAAGAGCACCACCGAGCCTATTTCGAGAATCGTCTCCGAGACCTGGACGAAAAAATCGCCGCAATGGCCAAGGATCCGTCGCCGGGATAACGCGAAGCACGCTCTTGGCTGCTCGTTGCACACGCGTGTGACGGCGGCCGCGGCGCGATTTCCTTTCCAACCCAGTGTCACCCGCCCCGGGCACATGATCGGTCATGCTCGCCCGGGGCGGGGTGGCCATCACATAAACAAGGCGAAATCGGCGTCGTCGAGGGTGTCGAAATCGCCTTGGACTCGGGCGAACGCCGCGCCGTCGGCTTTCAGCACGGCGGTCTTGCCCTGCATCTTGATGGTGATGTCGTCGAGCGTGGCGCCGAAACCGTCAAGGACCAGCAGGTCTTGGCCCTGCGTGAAGTCCTTGATCCAATCGATACCGCGGTCGTCGGCATCGATGACGAATTCGTCGGCGCCGTCGCCGCCGCGCAGTGTATCGCCGCCATCTCCGCCATTGAGCGTGTCGTTGCCGTCATCGCCGAACAGACGATCGCGGCCGTCATCGCCGAGCACGAGGTCGTCGCCATCGTCTCCGCGCAGCGTGTCGCGGCCGGCACCGCCACTGAGCGTGTCGTTACCATCGCCGCCGAACAGACGGTCGCGGCCT
>CAKZLS010000296.1 GCA_937127205.1 uncultured Rhodospirillales bacterium | reverse complement strand
CGGGTGGATCCAGCTCGGACAAACCCGCGAGGAACTGGAGCGTTCCGCGGAAAACAGATTGGTACTGGAGCCCTAAGCGCGCGGTTGGATTGCTGAGACAGGCCCGGAACCACCATTGGCGCCGTGCTCCGAGTGCTTTGCCGCAAATCTCGATCGATCCTCAACGTAAAGTCGCATAGCCGCTGTGCAACACTTAATGTAGTGGAATTCCGATTTTTCCAACTATATTTATTTCGAATTAAAAATAATTACGCTAATGCTACAATTTTTTCCTCTGGAGTATTTTTTTACTTTTGTATGATCACAAAATTATTCTTGCCTGCTTGGAACAGGACCGTAATGTTTCTTTCTCACTCGATTTAGCAACAAAGGGAGCACGTGAATAATAGAACCTCTTTTTATGTCTGGATCCTTCAATGGCATCAACGAGGGCATCGTTACGCAGATTGGCGATACCGGGCTTTTTTGGGTTCAAGACCGGACCGCGACGGGAATTTTGGGGGATGACGAGATTGGCGGGCTGGAAAGCGACATCGAAGGGACGTTTTCTATGACCTACGACGCCATCGTCGCCGGTGCCACGCAAGAGGGCCCCTTTTGGGGAGAGTTTGAGATCCACGACGACGAAGAGGATGAAGAATACACCGCGTTCTTCTACGCACGGTCCGTAGGAGAGCTCATATCATTCGACCCGGAAACGGGCGGCTCCATGGATATCGAGATCGAAGGCCGCCTGAGATTCACTGAGAATGCTTTTGGCCGCGCCAGTTTCGAAGGCTCGGTCGAGGTTGCGCTCGACCAAGGGGGACATATCGTTGGGATCTTTGATAGCAACCTGACCATCGAGGGTTTTTGGGTTCCCGACATCGGCAATCGCTGGGATAGTCACCTCGCAAGCCGTTGGATTGACCGCGGCGTGGAACAAGCAACTCCTCACATCCATGAGAGCACCGATATGGACGCCGTATTGGTTTAGGTTCTACCTCGTTCCACCGTCGGATTGTTCGCAGAAGTAGGTCCAAGCGTCCGTTTCGGTGCCGTCCGGAAGGACGCGAAAACCTTGCTGGCCTCCATCATCCGAGATGCGGATTTCATACCGGCCGCCTTGTTCGACGCAAAATACGGCGGCAGGGTTTGCCAACCGGGCGGTACGGCTCTCCGAAGCCGCTACTGCAGAAGCAACGGCCAGTACCCCGCTACGGCGACGGAACAAACGCTCCATCTCATCGCGTGATCCAATCTGTTCTCTTAGGTCCCAGTTTCTGCGTCGCTGCTTTCGACACCCGTGCTCGCCGGATCACCCGAGCCCTCGCCTGCCGGGTTGTCGGAACCCTTCGGCACATAGATGGTCATGCTGCCGGGACCACTCTTGCCGACGACGTAGTGCTCGGAAAGCGCCTGGTAAAACCCGGGCGGAAGCCGTCGCAGGTTCTCGGCGCGCGTATCATCCACTTCGATCGCGCCGAAGTGGCGGGTTTCCACCAGATTGACAAGCTTTGACCCGTCGACAGCGCCGAGCAGCACTTTCTGGCCGGTGGTGAAGTAGTCCACCGAAAAGTCCTTTCCCGCCCAATAGCAAAGCGCCAGGTTTTCGCACATGGCCGGTCCGTCTTGCGCGGCGACGAACCGCACGTCATCGGCGAACGCGGCCTCCAAATTGGCCGCTTTCCCATGGCGCAGGAGATCGATGGTCGCGCCGAAGGGCACGGGCGTCGCAACGACAACGGTCTGGACCAACATGAGCATGGCCACGGCCTGAACCAGCGGCCGGGAGATGCGCGCGAACATCGGATGTTCGCCGATCCGAATGACGAACAGGCCAGCGGCCATTGACAAAGCGATCACCAGGTCGAAGAACGCGTTGTGCGTCACCCCAATCCCGCCGACGGCGAAGGCGCCCCACAGAAGCGCGATCACCGCATAAAGCGAGATCATCCGTGTCCGGCGGCCGCGAAATTCGATGGCAAGCAGCGCGAGCCAAGCCAGCAGCAACGGAAACAGCGGAACAACGAACAGGTATAACTGGCGCACCATGACGGAAAGCTTGTAGGAGCGCGGCATTCCGAGCAGCGACTGAAAGAAAGCGGCGCCGTAGAAGAGGTAAAACAGGCCGAGGGCCACCGCGGAAAGCACGACCGCCGTGGCGATCCAGACGAGAAAGGCGCGGCGGTCATAGATCAGCAACCCAATGGTTACCGCGAGCGGCAGCGGGATCAGGATATGCTTCACCAGCCCCCCGGCAAGCATGAGGGCGCACGCCGCAATGACCTGCGCGCCGGTCCTCTCTCCGAGAACCAAAATCGTAACGCCGGTGGTCGCCAGGGCATGGGCCAGCCACTGCGGGTCGTTGGCCGCCACATAGTTCCCGTACCACGCCGCGATATTGCCCAACATTAGGAGACCGGCAAATAGCCCGGCCGTAGTCGACCCGCTCAGCCGGCGAACGATCAGGGCGATATTGGCCGCGACGATGAGCAGGCTGATTAACGCAATTGCACGGCCCGCGACAATTTCGTCGCCAGTAAACTGTCCAACCAGACCCACCAGATAGAACGACAGCGGCGGATAGTTGTTGGCGGTAAGAGCCGCTATGGGCGGATACAACGACGCGCTCGAGAATGCGTTCGAGGCCTGAAAAGCGTTCCACCCCTCACCGTACATGGTGGAAAACTGGAACGGCATCACGATAATCCGTTCCGACAGCAGCACGACGACGGAGAAAACCGTCAAGCCGAGAATTGCCAGCACCGCCAATCGGCTGAGCGCGGACACCGGCGCAACGCCGGACCGTTCCGACTCGTCGGCCTGTAAGGCGCTCGGCATGGCGGGTTGTGTTTCCGGGTGTAGTACATTACTCACGCGTGCTCTCCATTGCTCTGCAATCTAGACGGGAATTTACTACCGTTCCCGATTCCTGTAAAGGCTTCCGCCCCCACAGCCGAGCACCTTCCCGGAGCGCGCGAAGATTACAGATGCGGAATGAGTTTTCAATCGCGAATGCTTTGTCGCCGGCTGCGAAGCGCCAACTATATCGGAAACAAATTCAAAAACTGGTTTTCGCCGTCCTTCGAGAACCGGACAATGCGCGAGCCATCCTGTCGTTCAGCCCAGCCGCGCTCGTACAGGCGATCGAGAAGGGCCCTGCCCAGGGCCCCCGCCAGATGGGTTCGGCGCTCGCTCCAGTCGAGGCACGGTTTGCAGAGCGGGC